>NZ_JBSFGJ010000074.1:0-29952 GCF_053596515.1 Nonomuraea sp. NPDC001684 | reverse complement strand
GCCGTGGAGGGCGACTGGGCGCTGACGCCCGCCACCCCGGTCGCCTGGGCGCAGGCGCCGGTGAGCAGTACGGCGCCGGCCACAACGGCCCACCGTACGATATGCCCGGAATGCATAGTCTTCCTCACCCGTGTCACCGTTTCCACCGACAACCCTCACCTTTGTAGCCGACCACGGGACTCCGCATCACCAGTTTCCCGCTTTAGCAACCCAGAGGTGACGCGCGTCTTCCCCGGCCGTCGACAGCCCGTGCCACGCCGTTCACCGGCCGCGGCACACCCCGCGCGGGGCGGAACCGTCGGTCGGGCGGAATAGACTCACCGGCGTGGCTGGCCGGATCCGTGATGTCGACATCGCGCTCGTACGCGAGCGTTCCCCCATCGCCGACGTGATCGGCGAGCACATCCAGTTGCGCAACGCCGGAGGGGGCAACCTCAAGGGCCTGTGCCCCTTCCACGACGAGAAGAGCCCGTCGTTCAACGTCACCCCCGAGCGCGGAATGTACTTCTGCCTCGCCGCGGAGACGCGGGTCATGACGTGGGAGGGCGTGCGCCCCATCGCCGAACTCGCGGGCGGCGTGCATCGGGTGCTGGCCGCCGACGGCACCTGGGTCGACGCGCCGTTCAGGTCGTTCGGCGTGCAATCGCTGATGAAGATCGTGGTGACCCGCAACGGGCAGCGCAAGGAGATCTTCGCGACCCCCGAGCACCGCTGGTTCGTACGATCCGGGCGGCGCCGCGACAAGCGCGCCGAGGTCATCACCAAAGACCTGACGCAGGGTCACCGCCTGGCCTCGGTGTTCCCCGGGTCGCGCATCAAGCGCACCACCCCGTCCCCGTTCGGCGTGGCCCACGGCATCACCTTCGGCGACGGCACCCGCGCGGGCTCGGGCAGCAGGGCCACGCTCGACAGCGTCAAGGACGCCCAGCTGCTCAAGTGGTTCCCGCTCAGCTTCGTGACGGAGGGCCGGGGCGGGAAGTCGGGCAGGAGCCAGCTCCTGGTCCACCACCTGCCACGGTTCTTCAAGGAGCTGCCCGCGCTCGACGAGTCCGTCTCCTATCTCTACGGCTGGCTCGCGGGCTACCTCGCCGCCGACGGGCACGTCGCCAAAGACGGCACGATCATGCTCAACTGCGCCGACCGGGAGACGCTGGAATACGTCCGGACGGTCTGCACACGGCTTGGCATAGGCACGTACGGCGTCACGGAGCAGGTCCGTGTGGGCTTCCCCGGCCGCGAGCCGAGTTCGATCTTCCGCGTCCACTTCGTCAACGACGACCTGACCGAAGACTTCTTCCTCATCGACGAGCATCGGCTGCGGTTCTCCGGCGCCTCAAAGGCGTTCGCCCGGCGCGGCTGGGTGGTCCAGTCGATCGAGGAGACCGACCGGGTCGAGGAGGTCTTCTGCGCCACGGTCGAGCACGGGCACGCCTTCGTCCTGGAGGACAACCTCCTCACCGGCAACTGCTTCGGTTGCGGGGAAGGCGGCGACGTGATCACGTTCGTCGAGAAGATCGAGCATCTGCCGTTCGGTGAGGCGGTCGAGCGGCTGGCCCAGCGGGCCGGCATCCAGCTCCAGTACGAGCAGGGCGGCTACGTCCCCAAGCGCGACCACGGCGAGCGGGCCCGGCTGATCGAGGCCCACCGGGTGGCCGCCGAGTTCTACGCCGAGAAGCTGTTCGGGCCCGACGCGGCCCCGGGGCGGCGGTTCCTGTCCGAGCGGGGGTTCGAGCGCGCCGACGCCGAGACGTTCGGCGTCGGTTACGCGCCGGCCGAGTGGGAGGCGCTGGCGCGCCATCTGATGGGGCGCGGGTTCACCGCCGACGAGCTGGTCAAGGGCGGCCTGGCCAAGGAGGGCAGGCGGGGGCCGATCGACCGGTTCAGGGGGCGGCTGATCTGGCCGATCAGGGACGCCACGGGTGACGTGATCGGATTCGGCGCACGCAAGTTGCTCGATTCCGACGATGGCCCGAAATATCTGAATACGCCTGACTCGCCGCTTTACAAGAAGAGCCAGGTCCTTTATGGCATTGATCTCGCCAAACGAGAGATCAGCAAGCGCGCCCAGGCGGTGATCGTCGAGGGATACACCGACGTGATGGCCTGCCATCTGGCCGGAGTTCCGACCGCGGTGGCCACCTGCGGCACGTCGTTCGGCGAGGAGCACATCAAGATCCTGCGCCGGTTCCTGCTCGACCAGGCCGAGTTCCGCGGCGAGGTGATCTTCACCTTCGACGGCGACGCGGCCGGCCAGAAGGCGGCGCTGCGGGCCTTCGCCGACGAGCAGAAGTTCGTCACGCAGACCTACGTCGCGGTGCAGAGCGACGGCCTCGACCCGTGCGACCTGCGGATCAAGCAGGGCGACGCGGCGGTGCGCGACCTCATCGCGAGCCGCGAGCCGCTGTTCCAGTTCGCCATCAGGAGCACCATCTCCCGCTACGACCTGCGCAGCAACGAGGGCAAGATCGCCGCCCTCGACGCGGCGGCGCCCATCGTGGCCGGGATCAAGGACGTCGGCCTGCGCAAGCGCTACGCCATCGACCTCGACCGCTGGCTCGGGTTCATGGACGAGCGCTTCGTCATGCAGCGCATCGGCGAGGTGGCCAACACCCAGCAGGGCCGCCCCCAGCGCGCCCCCAAGGCGGCCCCGGTCGATCCGAGCGTGCGGGTGGAGGGCGAGCTGCTCAAGCTGGCCGTCCAGCGGCCGGCGCTGCTCGGGCCGCGCTTCGACGCCCTCGACCCGCAGGCGTTCACCGCGCCCGACCACGTCGCGCTGCACAAGGTCATACAGGCCGCCGGAGGCGCCGGCTCGGCCGGTCACGGCGGCCGCGAGTGGGTCGACCGGCTGCTGGAGCACGCTCACGACGAGGGCACCAGGGCGCTGGTGACGCGGTTCGCGGTGGAGCCCGTCCAGGCCGACGCGCACGCCGAGGAGCGTTACGCGGGGGCCATGCTGGCGGCCATCGAGGCGATCGCGGTCGACCGGGCCATCGCCCAGGCCAAGTCCCGTATGCAGCGCCTCAATCCGGTGGAGGAGCAGCAGGAGTACAACAAGCTGTTCGGCGAGCTGGTGGCGTTGGAGCAGCAGCGCCGGGTGCTGCGCGAGCGCGCCGCGGGAAGCTGACCGCCGGGGCGTTTTGATAACAGTTCGGCAGCGGGGACGGGCGGTGAACCGGGTGGTTCGCGGGGAATCCCGGCCGGTCCGCGCTGCCGTAATGGGGCATCTCCGGCGTCTTCCGGGCAGCGAAAGAGATACGTCCGGCCGGCGGACGTCGCCGGACGTGGGATTCCAGACCGCGTAATTGACTTTTCTTTCCTGATCAAACTCGGGCCAAACCTTTACTCGATCTCAATTCGGTAATGCTGATCGTCTTACCTTCCGCAACAAAAATGGGTCTGCCATTTGATGGAACCAATACTGCAGACTGTCTCCCGTGGGTGCATCGGTGCTGCCAAGCGGGCCGCCATCGGTAGATCAGGTGGCGGACCTCGTCGCGAAGGGAAGGGAGCGCGGAAGCGTAACCGTCGATGACGTCGCCGCCGCGCTTGACCGATCCGAGCTGCCGTCCGACGCGCTGGAACGCGTCGTGCGGATGCTCGCAGAGAACGGCGTGGAGGTCCTCGAGCCCCAGGGCGACGAGGAGTCCACCCGCGCCGATGAGGAGGACGTAGGCAAGCGGGCGCCGACCAGCGATCTCGTCCGTATCTATCTGCGGGAGATCGGCCGCGTCCCCCTGCTGACCGCCGAGGAGGAGGTGGAGCTCGCCAAGTCGATCGAAGCCGGCCTGTTCGCCGAGGACAAGCTGGCCAACGGGGTCTCGCGTCTGGCCTTCCCGGAGTTCAGGGAGCTCGTCTGGCAGGGCACCAGGGCCAAGCAGCGGCTGATCGAGGCCAACCTCAGGCTCGTGGTGTCGATCGCCAAGCGGTACGTGGGCCGCGGCATGCTGTTCCTCGACCTGATCCAGGAAGGCAACCTCGGGCTCATCCGGGCGGTCGAGAAGTTCGACTACACGAAGGGCTACAAGTTCTCCACCTACGCCACCTGGTGGATCAGGCAGGCGATCACCCGGGCGATCGCCGACCAGGCGCGCACCATCCGCATTCCGGTGCACATGGTGGAGACCATCAACAAGCTCGTCAGAGTGCAGCGTCAGCTCCACCAGGACCTCGGCCGCGAGCCCATCCCCGAGGAGATCGCCAAGGAGATGGACCTCCCGGTCGACCGCGTGGTGGAGATCCAGCGCATCGCCCAGGAGCCGGTGTCCCTGCAGTCGCCGATCGGCGAGGAGGACTCCGACCTCGGTGACTTCATCGAGGACGCCGACGCCGTCGTGCCCATGGAGGCCGCCGCCTTCATCATGCTGCAGGACCAGCTCGACGACATCCTGGCCACGCTGTCCGACCGCGAGCAGCGCATCATCCAGCTCCGCTTCGGCCTGGCCGACGGGCATCCGCGCACGCTGGAGGAGGTGGGCAGGGAGTTCGGCGTGACGCGCGAGCGCATCCGGCAGATCGAGTCGAAGACCCTGGCCAAGCTCCGCCACCCGACGCGCGCGCAGATGCTCAGGGACTACCTGGACTGACCCTTCGACCCCGCGACGGGCCCGGCGAGTGCGCCGGGCCCGTCCGCATGCCGGGCGGCGGGCTCAGGAGCAGCCCTCGAACTGCGGCACGGCGATGTTGGTCAGGTTCAGGCCCGCCTTGCCGAACCACTTGTGCAGCAGCTTGCCCGCGGTCCCGTCCTGGTACATGTCGGTGATCGCCCGGTTCACCGCCTCGCAGCCCGGCACGTCGTCCTTGTGCAGGCCCACCCCGCTGCGCTGCTCGTTGAACTGGGCGTTGGCCAGCCGCAGCCCCGACCCGTCCTGGTTGGCCAGGCCGGCCAGGATCACGTCGTTGGTGGTGACCGCGTCCACCTGCCGGTTCTTCAGCGCGCTCAGGCACGACGCGTAGTCCTTGAACGGCACCAGCTTGGCCGCCACGCTGCGTTCCTGCACGACCCGCTCGGCGGCGTTCGAGCCCTCCACCGCGCAGATCCGGCGGCCCTTCAGCTGCCGGACGTTGTCCACCTTGTCGTCCGGCCGCGTCAGGATGTCCTGGTAGGAGATGTGGTACGGCCCCGCGAACAGCACCTTCGCCTTGCGGTCCATGCTGATCGTGTACGTCGCCACCACCATGTCGGCCCGCCCCTGGACCAGCACCTTGTCCCGGTCGCCTGCCAGCACGGGGATCAGCTTGAAGTCCTTGCCCAGCCGCTTGGCCACGTACCGCGCGACGTCGACGTCGAAGCCCTCGAAGGTGCCGTCCGGCTTGCGGAAGCCCACCGACGGCAGGTCGGGGCGGACGGCGATGACGATGGAGTCCTTGTCGAGGATCGACTCCCGGCCGCCGGTCCCGCAGGCCGCGGCGGCCACCGCGGTCAGGGCCAGGGCCGCTACCAGTGCCCGCTTCAACGGTACTCCTTGAGTCTCGGCCACACCCCGGCGATCATCAGCAGCCCGATCCCGGCGATCGCGAACGGCAGCAGCCGCCACAGGTTGTCCAGCGCGTTCTCGCCGGCGTCGATGGCCTGGTCGAAGGTGCGCTCGTGCCGTTCGGCCAGGGCCACCAGGGCCTGGTCGTAGGCGTCGAACGCGGCGGTGACCGGCCCGAGCTTGGCGGTCACGGCCTCGGCGGTCCTGCCGTCCAGCGCCAGCGCCCGGAAGGAGGTGTCGGCCTGCTGGAAGGCCCGGTACGCGTCCAGCACCCGCGTGCCCTCCGGACCGGTCAGCTCGGGCCCCAGCATGCCGCGGGCCGCCCCGGCGTCGGCGGCCACCTTCGCGTGGTACTGGGTGAGGTTGCCCGACTCGAAGTAGACGACCGTCTGCGACTTGTCCAGGAACGTGTGCTCGTAGGTGTCGGCGCGGTCCTTGTCGAGCAGGTACCGGCTCTGGTCGCCCTGCATGCTGTTGCTGATCGCGCGGGCCTTGGCCAGCGTCAGGACCGAGTCGAAGCCCTGTGTCTTGGCCATGCGCAGGTCCGTCTGGTCCTGGCCGAGCACGTTCACGCCGAGGATCAGCGAGACCACGGTGGCCAGCGTGGCGACCAGCAGCGCCGGGCCGAACACCCGGCGGAACCGCCGGGCCAGGAAGATCTGGAGCCAGATCAGGCAGCCCAGCGCGAGCAGCCCGGCCAGCAGCACCGCGGAGCGCAGCAGCGGGACCATGGCGTTCTTGTCGTCGTAGGTGCGGCGGACGATCGTGCCGCTCTCCAGGGTCAGGTTGTAGGCCTGCGGCAGCAGCACCAGCCGCATCAGGTCGGTGGCCTGCCGGTAGGTGCCCACGACCGTGTCCGGCGGCGCGCCGGGCGCGTGCCGGGACTGCTCGTTCAGCAGCAGCGCCTGCCCGGCGAGCCGTTCGTAGCGGCCGAGGCCGTCGAGCACCGACTGCACGGTCCGCCGCTCGGCGGCGTTGTCGCCGGCCAGCTCGAACGCCTTCAGCAGCGCCTGGTTGGCCTCCGTGCGCCGCCGCTCGTACCGGTCGACGGCCTGGCGGCGCTGCTGGCCGTACTGGTCGCCCATGACCAGCGCGTTGGCGACCTGGGCGTCCATGTCGCTGAGCGCCAGGTAGAGCCCGGCGGTGGCGACGACCTGCGGCCCGGCGTCGCGGCCGATGACCTGCAGCCCGTCGCCGGCGGTCAGGCTGCCCACCCCGAGCGCCGCGAACAGCAGCGCGAGCGCCGCCACGGTGACGCCGGAGATGACGCGGATGCGGCCGGGCACGCTGCGGCGCGGCAGGGGGGCCGGGGCGCCCGCCGGGACCACGGCGCCCGGGTTGTTCTGCACCAGGGTCACGGTGTGCCCTCCCTGATGGTGATGACGGTCCAGGCGCCCAGGTGGATCCGGTCGCCCGGACCGACCCGGACGGGCGTGTTGATCTCCACGGTCCTGCCGTTGACCTGGGTGCCGTTGGCCGAGCCCGGGTCCACCAGCGTCCAGGTGCCGTCGGGCTGGGCCAGCAGCACGGCGTGCAGGTGCGACACGCCCGGGTCCTCGGGCGGGCCGGTCAGGTCGATCTCCGGCGCCAGGTTCCTGGCCTTGCTGCGCCGTCCGATGCGCACCTGCTCGCCGACCAGCCCGAACGAGCGCTCGGGACAGTACGGCGGGAAGGCCATGCGCGCCGCGTCGGGACCGCCCTCGGCGACCACCTTCTCGTAGTAGGTGCGGTCGGCGGCGGCGACCGCCTCCCACCGCGCCCCTCGCACCGGGAGCGGGACGCCGCCCCCGCCGCCGGTGAAGTCGTGGCCGCACACCTCGCAGAACTGCCCGGCGCGCGGCGTCTGGCAGACCGGGCAGGCGTCGTCACCCCCGCCGGCGGCCGCCGCCGGCTGGGGCTGGGACGCGGCGGGCGTCCCGGCCATCTGCGCGCCGCAGACGTCGCAGTAGTCGTCGGAGCCGGAGGCGTGCCCCTGGGGACAGGTCGCCATCAGCCCTCGCCCTTACGCAGCCGGCTGGTGCGGACGGAACCGGTGTCCAGCTCGATCTCGTCGGCCTTGTCCACGTTCCTGCGCAACCGTGCCGTGCCGGTCGCGGGATCGACCTCCACGACCTTCTCCAGCAGCCGGGCGGTGTCCTCGCGGCCCGACGCCGCGGCCAGCTCCCTGGCCTTGGCCAGGCGCGCGGTGGCGGCCTCCACGTCCCCGGCGGCGCGGGCGCTGAGGCCGTCCTGGATGAGCTCGTGCAGCTCGGCCTGGCCGGTGTAGTGGGCGACCTTCCGGTTGATCTGGGTGGACTGCGCCAGGTCGTCGGTCCACTGGGCCAGCACGTTGCCGCTGGCCACGACGTCCTGGGTGTCGGGGCGCACCAGCTTCACCCAGCCCGCCCTGATCTCCTGGCCGATCTGGCCCGGCGGCACCTCGACGCACAGGTGGTACTCGCGTTCCTCCTGGCCCCACGAGCCGGTCGGGTAGTCGCCGGTCAGCGGGTTGACGTCGGTGCGCTTGCCGGTCAGGTCGAGCAGCGTGGGAGAGACCTGCTTGACGAACTTCAGCTTGGCGGTCTGCGGCACCCACACCCGCAGCGACAGGTCCGCCACGGTCTTGCTCATCGACGTCTGCGTCACCCGGCGGAAGAACTCGGCCAGATCGCTCTGGTTCCGTACGAACTCGAACGAGCCGAGCATCGCCTCGGCGACCTTCCGCAGCTCGGCGGGCACCCAGTCGTCGCCCACGCCCAGGCTGTCGCAGACGAACTTGCCGCTCCACCCCTGCAGCACGGCCCCGAACACCTCGGGGCGCTCGTTGTTCTGCCCGTCGGTCATCAGCAGCGCGTGCCTGATCGCGTTCGGGTACCCGCTCAGCAGGTGCCCGGCCAGCTTCAGCCACTCGCCGATGGCCGTGCCGCCGTGCGCGAGCAGCCTGCTGATCGCCCGCTCGGCCTCGGCGCGGGTGGCGGGCGTGGCCCTGACCAGGTTGGCGTTGCCGCCGGGGTAGACGACCTTGGCCCGCTCGGTCCCGGCGATCACCGCGAAGTGCACGCCGTCGCGCAGCGCGTGCACGGCCGCCGCCGCGGCCTGCCGGGCCTCGCGGATCTTGCCGCCGCTCATCGAGCCGGAGGTGTCGACGATGATGACCTCGGCCGCCTCGGTGGGCGCGGCCTGGGCGAAGCCGCCGCCGGAGGAGGCCACGGTGAGGATCGCGTGCACCTCCCGGGCGTCGGTGGACAGGTACTTGTTCTGGTCGATGTTCAGCGTGAACGTGGGCTGGTCACCCATGCGTTTCTCCTAGGGGGATGAGAACGATCGTCACGTTGTCCTGGCCGCCGGAGGCCAGTGCGTGGCGCAGCATCTCGCGGGCCATGTCGAGAGGGGTTCCCGTCTGCGGGAACCGGTAGCCGTCCAGGTAGCGCCACAGCCCGTCGCTGCACACCAGCAGCAGGCCGGGCGCCCCCGGGGCGAGCGTGCGCACATGCAGCGACACCTCGCCGGAATCCGCGCCGAGCCACGCGGTGATCTCGCCGGTCGGGACCACGTCGTCCTCGGTCAGCAGGACGCCCTGCCCGGGGGCCTCGCCGGGCAGCCAGTACGCCCGCGTGTCGCCCGCCCAGCTCAGCGTGATCCCGCCGGGGCCGGCGACCGCGGCGACGTAGGTGCAGGCGGGGGCGTCGTCCACGGAGGTCGCCAGGGCGGTCACCGCCTTCCCGGCCAGCTCGAACGCCTCCTGCGCAGAGGCCCCCCTGGCCAGGGCGGCGCCCGCGGTCTCCACCGCCGCGGCCGAGGCCTGGTCGGCCCGCGGCGAGCTGCCCACGCCGTCGCACACGACCGTGATCACGGCGTCGCCGGTGGTCAGCAGGGCCATGGCGTCCTCGTTGCGGGCGCGCCGCAGGCCCTTGTCGGTCACGGCGGCGGCCCCGCCGTCCAGGACGGTCTCGGCGTGGTCGCGGCCGGTGGGCTGGCGGGCGCCGCAACGTTCGCAGTAGCCCTCCGCGTCCACCGCGGCCGCGCCGCAGGAGGTGCAGACCGGCGCGCCGAGCGCGTGCCCGCACCGCTCGCAGTAGACGTCCCCCTGGACGACGGGGGACGCGCACATCGGGCAGTTCTGGGGGGTGGGTCCGGTCACAGCCACGTCCTCGGTCGTACGGCGTTCGCCTCGTCGATGAGCGCGTGGCGTTCATGGCGGGAGCCGGCCGCCACCGCGAGCTTCCGGTAGATCGACTCCAGCCGCCTGCGCAGCCCCGGTTCGGTGAAGTCGGCCTCGGCCAGCTTCGTCCCGGGCGGCGCGGGGTTGTTGTCCAGCCAGGCCAGCGCGCAGCGCAGCAGCTCGGCGGTGAGCAGGTCGCGGCGGCGCGGGTCGAGGTCGGCCAGGTTGGCCAGCCGTCCGGCCGCGCCGACCAGGTCGGGGGCGGACACCGTGCTCAGGTCGGCCCGGCGGAACACCGAGGCGGCCAGCGCCACCTGCGCCGCCACCCGGTAGCTGGAGGTGGGCGGCACCTCGTCCAGCACGTTGACGCGGCCCGTCCTGGCCAGCCCGAACGCGGCGCTGACGTAGGAGTGGTCGGTCCGCCAGACGGCGTTGTACCAGTGGGCCGACTGCCTGCCGGCGCACTCCAGCGCGAACGCCAGCGCCAGCTTGGGCGCGAGCTCGCCGGGCAGCGCCGACACGCAGGCGTCGAACATCGTCACCGCGGTGTCCGTCTGGCGCGTGGCCAGTGCGAGCACGCCGCGGTACCAGGTCGTCCGCCAGTCGCCGGGGAGCTGCTGTTCCAGCTCCGACAGCGCCACCGGGGTCTCGGCGGCGCCCGCCTCGGCCAGCAGCCTGGCGCGCATGAGCCGGGTCTCGGGCGTCGGCGGCATGGCCGAGAGCTGGTCGAACAGCTCCTTGCCGTCGAACCCGAGCAGGCCCGCCAGCGCGCCCGCCGCCGGGTCGAGCGGATCGACGTGCGGCACCGGCAGCTCGACCGCGACCGCGGCCGGGTCGAGCGGCCCGAACACCTCCTGGCGGGAGTCCGACAGCGCCGTCCACACGGCCGAGCGCTCGGGCCCGAACAGGGTCGAGGGCGCCGGGAACGGCACGCCCTCCTCGGCCGCGCTGATCTCCCGCAGCACCCCGACGAGCTGCTCCTCCATCTCCCACGCGCTCTGGAACCGGTCGGCGGGGTTGGGCGCGGTGGCCTTGCGCAGCAGCCGCGCGAACGACTCGTGCCCGCAGTCCTGCGGCAGCGGGCTGGCCACGCCGCCCTTGGCCGGGCTCCAGGACGGGATCGTCAGCACCGCCAGGGTCCTGGCCACCGTGTAGAGGTCGGAGGCCACGGACGAGGGATGGGTGTCCAGCTCGGGCGCGTGGTAGCCGACCGTCGCCCAGGACGTGCCGGGCGGCGAGCCGACCGGCTGGACGGCGCCCAGGTCGATCAGCTTGAGCCGCCGGCCGACCCGGATCACGTTGGCCGGCTTGAGGTCGCAGTAGACCAGGCCGTTCTCGTGCAGGTAGCCGAACGCGTGCAGGATCTCGCGGCCGTAGATCAGCGCCTCGCGCAGCGGCAGCGGGCCCTGGCGGCGCAGCTCGTGCAGGGACTGGCCGCCGACGTACTCCATGACGATGTAGCCGAGGCCGCCGGAGAGCTGGAAGTTGAGGATCTTGACGATGTTCGGGTGGTCGACCGTGGTGAGGAACTTGCGCTCGGCCTCGGCCGCCGCCAGCGCCTCGGCGTCGTTGGTGTTGAGCAGGCCCTTGAGCACGACCCAGCGGCCGTCCAGGGCCTCGTCGGCGGCCAGGTAGATCCAGCCGAGGCCGCCGTGCGCCAGGCAGCCGAGCACCCGGTACTGCCCGGCCACCATGTCGTCCTTGGCCAGCTTCGGGGTGAAGGAGTACGGCGTGCGGCAGTGCGGGCAGAACCCCTCCGTCAGCCCCGGACGGCCCTGCCGGGACCGGCCCACCGGCTCGCCACAGGCCGGGTTGGCGCAGAACCGCTTCTCCTCCGGCACCTGCGGATCGGCCATCACGGCCGTCGCCGGATCCCGGTACGGCACGGACGGCAGGTCGGCGATGCCGCCCAGCACCCCGGCCCGCGACCTGCCGCTGCTGCTCACCGGCGAGGTCAGCGACCGGCTCACCGGCTGGGTGTTCACCGGCCCCGAGAGCGGCCCCGAGAGCGGCCCGGAAGGCGTCCCCGAGGCCGGGGCCGACGCCTGCCGGGGGACGGACACCGCCGCCGGGGGCGGCGCGGCCGCCGCGTTGCCGCACAGGTCGCAGTAGCCGTCCTCGATGGTGCCGGTGCAGCCCGGCTGCGCGCAGCGGGTCATGGCTTACCTCCGTGTATCGCGCGCTGGTAGGTGTCGACCGCGGCCGCCGCCTCGGTCAGGTCGCAGGGAGCGCTCCACAGCAGGGATCGTGCCCGCTCGAAGCACGTGGTGGCGTCGGGGTCCTCGGCCATGCCCTTGCGCACCGCCATGGCCTGGCAGGCGCCGAGCCGGCCGCGTAACTCGTCGCGCCTGCCGACCAGGCCGTACAGGGCCTTGGCGGTGGCCCGCGCCCGGTCGGCGGCCTTCTCCGCCTCGCTCTCCACGCTCGCCAGCCGCCTGGCCCGCACCACCCAGGTGTCGGCCGAGGCGTCGAGCGCGGCCAGCTCGCCGGTCAGCTCCTCGACCCGGCTGCGCGGGCGGGCCTGCGGCGGCAGGGCGATCTTGACCACGACCGCGCCGTGGGCCAGCCTGGCCTCGCTCTCGGCCGCGCGTACCCGGTCGAGGGCGGCCACCAGGTCCTCGCGGCGCCTGGCGTACTCGCGTTTGACCACGATCGCCTGGTCGATCTCCGCGCGGGCCTCGGCCAGCACGCGGGCGACCCCGCCGAGGTCGGGGCCGACGCCCGCGCCGAGCGGGTCGGCGAGCAGGGCCGCGCGCATCCGCCGCAGCTCCGACTCCTGCGCCTCCAGGCCGGCGCTCTCGCCCAGCTCCCGCTCCAGGTCGCGGATCTCGCGCAGGACGCGGTCG
This sequence comes from Nonomuraea sp. NPDC001684, assembly GCF_053596515.1. NCBI lineage: Bacteria > Bacillati > Actinomycetota > Actinomycetes > Streptosporangiales > Streptosporangiaceae > Nonomuraea > Nonomuraea sp. NPDC001684. Next base: position 17,491 of record NZ_JBSFGJ010000074.1, on the reverse strand, counting down.
GCGTCATCGAGCCGGGGCAGGACGGCGTTCCACACGGCGTCGATGTCGTTGAGCGCCGAGGTGACCTCGCGGAAGGCGCCGTCCATGCGGGCGACGGTCTCGTCGAGGGTCAGCCGCTCGTCGGCCTCGGGCAGCAGCGAGCGCTGCTCGACGGGCTTGGCCGCGGCCCGCAGCACGACGGACGTGCCCGACAGCAGCCGGGTCAGCTCGTCGAGCTGCTCGGCCCCGAGTTTCGCGCGCGCGGCCCTGACCTGCTCGGCGTCGCGCAGCACGGCCCGGTAGGCGTCGTTCAGCAGCCACAGCCGGGTCAGCGCGGCCTGGACGGCGGCCCAGCGCTGCCGCGTCACCCCGTCCAGCGTCGCGCCCTTGAGCAGCTGGTACGTGGTGTGGGATTCGAGATCGAGCAGGTCGCCGGAGATCCGGTCGCGTTCGTCGGCCCGAGCGCGCAGCGCGTACTCGGCGCCTTCCCTGCTCATGGGTGGTCCCAGACTCATCACGCTCCCCGTGAAGAGGGCCCCCGATGCCCCGTGTCCTACCGGCTCAACGGGAGTCTTGACCGGTTGGTTCCAAAGGGTAGGGGTGACCCTGACTTGTCCCTGATTCAACCCTCGGTCACCTGCAAACGGCTTAACGGATCTCCTACGGTGGAGACATGGCACGCATCCTTCTGATCATCGCCGCGATCATCGTCGCACTGCTTCTCGTCGGCCCGCTCGTGGGTTTCGTCTTCACGCTTCTCAAGTGGGCTCTCATCATCGGCGCCGTCGTCCTCGGTGTCACGTTCGTCGCGAAGTGGGCCAAGAGGCCGTAGCTTCCGCCCGCTTCCCAAGGCATAGTGAGTGAATGGAGGCGCGGCCGGCGGTTGACGATGCCGCGCTCGGGCGCGAGGCCCTGGCCGTGCTCGAGGCGAACTGGACGGGCAGCGGCACCGTGCCCGCGCCGGGTCTCTACCCGCACCAGTGGAGCTGGGACTCCGCGTTCGTCGTCATCGGCCTGGCCAGGCACCGTCCGGAGCGCGCCCGGGAGGAGCTGCTCAGCCTGCTGAGCGGCCAGTGGGCGACCGGCATGGTGCCCCACATCGTCTTCCACACCCGCGAGGCGTACTTCCCCGGGCCGTCGGTCTGGCGCTCGCAGGAGCACGCCTCCGCGCCCCGGGTCTACACCTCCGGACTCACCTCCCCGCCGCTGCAGGCGCTGGCGCTGCGGTGGCTCTACCGGCACACCGGCGACGTCGCGTTCGTCCGGCGGACGTTCCCGCTGCTCGTCGCCCAGCACCACTACCTGGCCTCGGCCCGCGACCTCGGCGGCGCCGGACTGGCGGCGATCGTCCATCCCTGGGAGTCGGGCATGGACGACAGCCCGGCCTGGGACCAGCCGCTCGCCGCGCTGCCCGCCATCGGCTACGGCTACCGCAACGTGCAGCTGGCCGACCGCCACCCCGACAGCGACCACGACCGCTACGTCTGGCTGGCCATGCGGTACCGCGACGCCGGCTACCGGCCCGAGTACCTGCGCGACGAGCACCCCTTCGCGGTCGAGGACCCGATGTTCAACGGCATCTGGCTCGCCTCCTGCCAGGCGCTGGCCGAGCTGGCGCCGGTGGCCGGGGCCGACCCCGCACCCCACGCCGAACAGGCCGAACGCATCAGGCAGGCCATGCTCGACCGCCTCTGGGACGGCTGCTTCTACCCCCTTGACCTGCGCTCCGGCCGGCTGATCAAGGTCTGCACGGTGGGCGCGTTCGGGCCGCTGCTCGATCCCGGGCTGCCCAGCGACCACCTGCACGCCTGCGTCGAGGTGCTGGAGTCGGCCCGGTTCATGGGCGCGACCGGCTACCCGGTGCCGAGCTGCGAGATCCGCGCCGCCCAGTTCGACCGCACCCGCTACTGGCGCGGGCCGTCCTGGGTGAACACCAACTGGCTGTTACGCCGGGCCGCCGCCGTCCACTCGCTCGACCAGCTCGGCCGGCAGCTCGCCAACGGCACCCTGCGGCTGGTCCGGCAGGCCGGGTTCCGCGAGTGCTTCGACCCCTTCGACGGCAGCGGGCGCGGGTGCAGGGACTTCTCCTGGAGCGCGGCGCTCACCCTCGACCTGCTCGCCGATACCGTGGAGATATGAGCATTCTTCGCCGCCTGCCCGCCGACGTGCGCCGATCCCTGGACACCCGGCCGGGGGAGCGGGTGCTGACGTTCACCGAGACCGCCGACGGTCACCTGGTGGCCACCAACCTCGCCCTGTTCCTGTCGGACGGGACGCGGGTGCCGTACGAGGAGATCGACAAGGCGTCCTGGGACGACGAGGGGCTGCGGGTCGTCACCACCGGCGGCGTCCGTCACTTCGAGCGCGTCGCCGAACCGCGGATGGTGCCCGAGACCGTGCGCGAGCGGGTGAACTCCACCATCGTGGTCAACAAGCGCGTCAGCCTGCCGGGGCGCGGCGGCGTCCGGCTGGTGGCCAGGCGTCCGCCGGGCGGCGAGGTGCTGGGCTGGACGCTCGTCTTCGACGACGGGCTCGATCCGACGGACCCGGGCCTGCGCGCGCAGGCCGAACAGGCTCTGGAAGGCGTCCGGCGCAGCATGGGCGTGTGAGGCATCACACGTCCGTGCCGCGCCGGATCTCGGGGCCGGATCTCGGACCGGGCCGTCAGTAGGGAATGCCGGTCTCGCGGGACTTCCGTTCCGCGAGATCCTCCTCCTCGGGCCAGCCGCTGCCGGACCTGTGGTGGCCGTCGGAGCCGAGGAACGGGATCTTCTCCTGAAGCGTCCCGCCCACCTTCTCCCTGGCCGCCCCGGCCAGCCTCGACGCCTGCGCGCCGACCACCCCCGCGGCCTCTTGGACCCTCGGGCTGTCGGCCACACGCTGGGCCGCCCGCTTGATCTGTTCGTAGCGCTCGCGGCCCGCCCTGCTGCCGAGCACGTAACCGACAGCCAGACCGACCGCGAATGTCATCCGATAACGCATCTTGCACCTCCGCTGTCTCCCGGCCTACCCCAGTTGCGATGCGACACGCACTCCAAGAGTGCGCTAATCTATTCCTGCGCACGACGGAAGGGCCCAACAAGCCCGACCAGCAGGGCGAACGTTCGATCCCGCGTAGCTCAACGGCAGAGCAGCCGGCTGTTAACCGGCAGGTTATAGGTTCGAGTCCTATCGCGGGAGCTTGGCTCAGCCAAGGATCGCAAAGCTCAGGCCCTCTCTCTGGAGACAGATGAGAGGGCCTGAGTCGTTTCGGGAGCCAGTAGGGGAGCCACTGCCTGGTCGGCTCGTCGGTCCCGAAGACCGCGTCCATGGTTTCCGCCCCGTGGACGATGACGGGTTCGATCTGGTGCCGATAGACGGTCTGTGTGGTGATGACCGGCGAGCTCGGCGATACGTTCCACGGAGACGTCCCGTCGCTCCGGATCGTCACAAAGGAATTCCGGAGTTTCCGCACCTTCCAGCGGTCGCCGCTGCCCGCCTTCGGGAAGCACTCTGGCGGCCTGTGCACGCTGCTTACCGGCGGGGCGATCCTGCCGGTGTCGTGGCGCAGACCTCCGCCCCTTCACCCTGACCATCGGCCCGGTGTCGGGCCGGCCTGCTACCCCTACGGGTGAGTGACGGCGGACGGGCAGGCCAGGAGGATGTGCCTGGCGCATGCCTACAATCCACGATCGCGTTCGAACTTCTCTCGATTCAGAAAGTACTCAGACGCTTCACTCGTGGCCTTGACGACAAGGGGTTCCTGAAGGGGGGCGGGCCATATCTGAAGGTAGTGGTCATCGACGCCGTCAGCCCTCGCGCCTTCCCAATCCATGTTCTTGACGTGGTATCGAAGGCGGTAGGTCCCAGGCCCGGCCGGAAGCGGAGGGAGCGGATGCATCACAGCGTTGTCGTGGGTGAATCCGCTCATCTCTGCCTCGCCTGACATGGACACATAGCCGATCTCTACGATGTCCTCATAGGTGGCAAGATCAGCCCCGGGGTCCTGGTCGGCGATGGTCACGGTGAAGTCGGCGGGCCCGCACTGATGGGTGATGTGAAGGGTGACCCAGCCCTGCTCGACCTCGATGAAACCAACGGACTGGGCTGGTGTGTCTGCATATCCTTCGAGGTCCCTGTCCTGCAGACCGGCGATGCCGCAGTCAGAGACATCGACGGTCAGCCGTACAGTGCGGGTCTCATCGTTGTTCATGAACAGGGAGCGTAGACGCCGCCACCCATGGGGCCGGAGACGAATCCGCGCGGCCTCTCGGGCGAGGAAGTGCGGAACTGACGCAGCGGATTTCCGGCGCGCTCGAGGAGTCGCGGATCGCCGAGGATACGAAGCCCTGAGCGATCAGGGCGCATCGCCGCGAGGCCGACGCGGGCATGTCCTGAATAGAGAGGGATTCACGCGTTGTAGTGGGTGAGTTACCGATTTTGGCGTTACGCGGGACAACGGGCGTTCGCGGCGGCAAGATGGGGGAGCCGGCCGGGTGTGGCCGGCAGCCGCGGGAAGTCGTGACGGGGGCGTGGAGAGGGCGCCGCCGGCAGGACGTGCCGCCGACCCGGAATCGGCGGGGCGCTCCGCTGAGCGAAATGTTGGTTGCCGCGTGCGTACCTGGATCAGGTCACTGCGTCCCTTCGATGTGCATGCCGTGCACGCGCTGTTCGAGCGCACCACGGACCTCCGCGAGGCGGAGCGATTCATCAGGCTCTTCCACGCCGAGAACCCCTCCGCCGGCGGCCTGGCCGCCCGGCTGCGCGACGTCGCCAGAGACGTCGCCCGCCACGGCACCTACGTCCACACCTTCGAGGAGCTGGAGTTCGGCGCCCGGGTCGCCTGGCGCAACAGCGGCCGGTGCATCGGACGCCTGTACTGGCGTTCGCTGAAGGTGCGCGACCGGCGGGAGGTGACGACGGCCGAGGGCGTGGCGGTCGAGTGCGTGGCGCACCTGCGCGAGGCGACGGGGGAGGGGCGCATCAGGCCCACCGTCACCGTCTTCGCCCCGGACACCCCGGCCATGCCGGGCCCAAGGGTGCTCAACGACCAGCTCGTCCGCTACGCCGGGCACCGGCTGAACGGCGGCGGCGTCCTCGGCGACCCGCGCAACGCCGAGCTCACCGACCTGGCCAAGGAACTGGGCTGGCGCGCCGGGCCGGGCCGGTTCGACGTGCTGCCGCTGGTCGTGCGGGCCGGGCTCGGCGACCCGCTGGTGTGCAACCTGCCGGGCGACGCCGTGCTGGAGGTGCCGCTGCTGCATCCGGAGTACGCGTGGTTCGCGGAGCTGGGGCTGCGCTGGCACGCCGTGCCGGTCATCTCGGACATGTGCCTGGAGATCGGAGGCGTCTGCTACCCGTGCGCGCCGTTCAACGGCTGGTACATGGGCACCGAGATCGGGGCGCGCAACCTGGCCGACTCCGACCGGTACGACCTGCTCCCCGAGGTGGCCAAGCACCTCGGCCTGGACACCTCCACCGAGCGCTCGCTCTGGCGCGACCACGCGCTGGTCGAGCTCAACGTGGCGGTGCTGCACTCGTTCGAACGGGCGGGGGTGACGATCACCGACCACCACACCGAGTCCCGGCGCTTCCTGACCCACCTGGAACGCGAGGAGCGCGCCGGACGGCGCTGCCCGGCCGACTGGTCGTGGATCGTGCCGCCGCTGTCGGGCGGCGCGACCCCGGTCTTCCACCGCTACTACGACACCTGCGAGCTGACCCCCGCGTACGTGCACCGCCACCCCGCCCGCTGACGCGCTTGCCAGCCCCGCCCAGAACATGGTTCGGTTAGCGCATGGCGGAACTCGTGCTCTCATCGTCGGACCGCGGCGTGCTCACGCTGACCTTCAACCGTCCCGACACGCTCAACGCCTGGACGGACGCCATGGGCCGGCGCTACTTCGACCTGCTGGCCGAGGCCGAGAAGGACCCCGACGTCCGGGCGATCGTGGTGACCGGCGCGGGCAAGGGCTTCTGCGCCGGCGCCGACTTCAGGACGCTCGCCGCCATCCAGACCGGCTCCTACGACGAGACCCCCGACCCCCGTCCCAACACCTTCCCCACGACCATCGGCAAGCCGATCATCGCCGCGGTCAACGGCGCCTGCGCCGGGCTCGGCATGGTGCACGCGCTCGTCTGCGACCTGGTCTTCACGGCCGAGGAGGCCAAGTGGACGACCGCCTTCCCGCGCCGCGGCCTGGTCGCCGAGTACGGCCTGTCCTGGGTGCTGCCCCGGGTCATGGGCCAGCAGCGGGCCATGGACGTCCTGCTGTCGGGCCGGGTGTTCAGCGGGCGGGAGGCGTACGAGCTGGGGCTGGCCAACCGCGCGGTGCCGGGGGAGTCGCTGCTGGCGCAGGCCCAGGAGTACGCCAGGGAACTGGCCGTGCACAGCTCGCCGGCGTCCATGGCGGTGATCAAGCGGCAGGTGTGGCGGGACTGGGACGTCACCCTGGAGGAGTCGGCCAGGAAGGCCGTCCACGAGATGCTGGCCTCCTTCGGGCGGCCCGACTTCGCCGAGGGCGTCGCCAGCTTCCTGGAGCGCCGCCCGCCGGACTTCCCGGCGCTGTGAAACCGCAGGCCGGAGGGGGTACGAGCGGCGCGCGCCGAGGTTAGACGGCGATCCCCGCCGGGTAGGGCTGGGCGTGTCCGAAGGGTCCGCGGCCAGGCCGGGGCGTGGGGGACGTCCAGCGGGGGCACGTTCGGGGGGCGCGGTGCAGGCTTTCGTCATGAAGGAGATCGGCCGGGTCGGCTTCATGGACAAACCGGTGCCGCGGCCGGGTCCGCGCGACGCCGTCGTCCGCACCACCACGGCCCTCATCTGCACCTCCGACTCCCACACCGTCCAGGGCGGCATCGGGCCGCGCACCGATCTCACGCTCGGGCACGAGGGCGTCGGCGTGGTGCATGAAGTGGGCGAGGAGGTGCGCGACTTCCGGGCGGGCGACCGCGTCCTGGTGGGGGCCATCACCCCTGACTGGGGTGATCTCGCCTGCCAGAACGGCCATCCGTCGCAGTCGGGCGGCCCGCTCGGCGGGTTCAAGTTCGCCAACTCCAAGGACGGCGTCTTCGCCGAGTTCTTCCACGTCAACGAGGCCGACGCCAACATGGCGAAGATCCCCGACGGGGTGCCGGACGAGACTGCCGTCTACTGCGCGGACATGCTCTCGACCGGGTTCATGGGCGCCGAGAACGGCGACATCCCCATCGGCGGGGCGGTCGCCGTGCTGGCCCAGGGGCCGGTGGGCCTCATGGCCACCGCGGGCGCCCGGCTGCGCGGCGCCGGCCTGGTCATCGGGGTCGAGTCGGTGCCCCGCCGCAAGCAGCTGGCCCGCGACTTCGGCGCCGACGAGGTCGTCGACTTCAGCGCCGAGGACGTCGTCGAGGGCGTGCTCCGCCTGACCGGCGGACAGGGCGTGGACACCGCCATCGAGGCGCTCGGCGCGGACGCCACCTTCCAGACCGCGATCAAAATCGTCAAGCCGGGCGGCACGGTCTCCAACACCGGCTACTACGGCCAGGGCGAGTTCGTCCGCATCCCGCGCGTCGAGTGGGGCGTCGGCATGGCCGAGAAGAAGATCACGACCGGTCTGTGCCCGGGCGGGCGGCTGCGCATGGAACGCCTGCTGCGCGTCCTGGAGGGCGGCCGGGTCGATCCCATGCCGCTGACCACCCACACGTTCCCCTTCGCCGAGATGGAACGCGCCTTCGAGGTCTCGGACAAGAAGCTCGACGACGTGGTGAAGGTGATGATCACCTTCCGGTGACGACCTCGGAGGAGAACGCCGGTCATGCTCGATCTCGATCCCCCCTTCCGCCCGGTGCGCCACCGGGAGGGCTACCCGGCGCTGGAGGACCTCGGGCTCATCGGCGACGGCACGACGGCGGCGCTGGTCGCCCTCGACGGTTCGATCCCGTGGTTGTGCCTGCCGCGCTTCGACAGCGACCCGCTGCTGTGCGGCCTGCTCGACCGCGAGCGCGGCGGCTGCTTCACGCTGACGGCCGACGACCTGCGCGAGGCCAGGCAGTACTACGAGCCGGACACCGCCGTGCTGGTCACCGAGCTGCGCGGCCCGTCCGGCGTGGTCCGGATCACCGACGCGCTGGTCCTGCGCGCCGGGGCCGATCTCAGCGACGACGCGGGCGGCGGGCGGGGCGAGCTGGTCAGGTCCGCGGTCGTCCTGGCGGGGGACGTGCGCCTGCGGGCGGAGCTGGCGCCGCGCGACGGCGGGCAGGCCCGGATGCTCGGCAGCGGCCTGGAGGTGCGCGTCTCCCGCCGGCCCGACCTGCGGCTGCATCTGCGCTCCAATCGGCCGTTGGACGGCCTGCGCACCGTGCACGACCTCCAGGAGGGCGAGCGCCTGGACCTGGTGCTGTCGTGGGGACGCATCCACCGTCACCACCGGTTCGACCCCGAGGCGATGGTGCGGCAGACCGCCGACGCCTGGCGGCGCTGGATGGCCGCGTGCACCTACCAGGGGCCGCAGGAGGCGCTGGTCCGGCGTTCGGTGATCACGCTGAAGCTGTGCGACGACTGGGTGAACGGCTCGCTGGTCGCGGCGCCGACGTCCTCGTTGCCGGCGCCCGTCGGCGGGGTGCGCAACTGGGACTACCGCTACACCTGGATCCGTGACGCCGCCTACGCCGTCTTCGCGCTGCGCCGCGTCGGCTTCGCGGAGGAGGCCGACGGTTTCCTCGGCTGGGTCCTCGACGCCTTCGAGCAGAGCGGCCGGCCGCGGATCATGTACACGCTGCGCGGCGACCCCGTACCCGAGGAGGTCGTCGACGCCGACCTGGAGGGCTACCGGCGCTCGGCGCCGGTGCGGTGGGGCAACGGCGCGGCCGACCAGCGCCAGCACGACGTCTACGGCGAGGTGCTGGACTGCGCCGACCAGTGGCTGCTGCCCGGCCGCGACCTGCAGCCCGCGCTGTGGTCGGGGCTGTCGGCGCTGGCCGAGGCCGCCGCGCACAGCTGGCGGCAGCCCGACCAGGGCATCTGGGAGGTACGCAGCCAGGGCCGGGTCTTCACCTACTCGGCGGGCATGTGCCAGGTGGCGCTCGACCGGGCCGCGGCCATCGGCGAACGGCTGGGCCTGGCCGGTCCGATCGCCCGATGGCGCGCCACCGCCGAGGAGCTGCGCCGGCTGATCCTGGAGCAGGCGTGGGACGAGGAGGCGCAGTGCCTGAGCGAGCACCTCGACGGCGGCGGCGGCCTGGACGCCAGCCTGCTCGCGCTGCCGCTGCGCAAGGTCGTGCCGGCCGACGACCCGCGGATGGCGGCGACGACCGCCGCCGTCGCCGAACGCCTGTCCGCCGGTGACGGCCTGCTCTACCGCTACCTGCACGACCAGTCGCCGGACGGCCTGCCCGGCGACGAGGGCGCCTTCCTGCTGTGCAGCTTCTGGCTGGTGGACAACCTCATCCTGCAGGGCCATCGGGCCCGCGCCGAGGAGCTGTACGCCTCCCTGTGCGCCCGCGCCGGCCCGCTCGGCCTGCTCCCGGAGCAGATCGACCCGGCCACGGGCGCGTTCGCGGGCAACTACCCGCAGGCGTTCAGCCACATCGGGGTGATCGCCAGCGGGGTCAACCTGGCACGGGCGGGAGCGGCCCGCACGCCCTGACCGGCTCAGGCCAGGCGGTGGGCGCCCTCGGCGGCGGTGGCGGCCAGGAAGCGCGGGGCCTGGAAGCCGCGCTCGGCGTAGGCGGCCGAGACCGACTCGCGCACGCCGTCCAGGCGGTCGTCCGGGACCAGGGCGATGGCCGAGCCGCCGAAGCCGCCCCCCGTCATCCTGGCGCCGCGGGCCCCGCCGCGGAAGGCGGCCTCCACGGCCACGTCGAGCTCCGGCGAGGAGACCTCGTACTGGTCGCGCAGCGACAGGTGGGAGGCGTTGAGCAGGGCGCCGATCTCGGTGACCTTGCCCGCGCGCAGCAGGCCGACCAGGGCCTCGACGCGGTGGTTCTCGGTGACGACGTGCATGACGCGCTTGCGCTCGTCGCCCTGGAGCCGGTCGAGGGCCGCGGCCAGGTCGGTGACGTCGCGCAGTGACTCCACCCCCAGCTTGCGGGCGGCGGACTCGCACTCGGCGCGGCGCTTGGCGTACTCGCCGCCGGCGTGCTCGTGGTGGACCTGGGTGTCGATGATGAGGATGCTCAGGCCCTCGGCGGCCAGGTCGAGGGGGATCTTCCTGGAGCCGAGCGAGCGGCAGTCGAGGAACAGCGCATGGCCCTTCTCGCACAGCGCCGAGGCGGCCTGGTCCATGATCCCGCACGGCATGCCGACGAAGTCGTTCTCGGCCCGCTGGCTGAGCAGCGCGATCTCCATCGGCGTCAGGCCGAGCCCGTGGACGTCGTTCAGCGCGGAGGCGACGGCCACCTCCAGCGCGGCGCTGGAGCTGAGCCCCGCGCCCTGGGGCACGTCGCCGTCGATCGCGATGTCCGCGCCGGCGACCCGGTCGCCGAGCATGGCCAGGACGCCCACGGCGTAGCGGGCCCAGCCGGTCGCCTCCTCCCTGGCCGAAAGCTCGATCGGGCCGCCGGAGGACTGGAGGGACAGCAGCCGGACGGTCTGGTCGGCGCGCGGGGTGACGGCGGCGCTCACCCCCCACGGCACCGCGAAGGGCAGGACGAAACCGTCGTTGTAGTCGGTGTGCTCGCCGATCAGGTTGACCCGGCCGGGCGCGCGCCAGACCGTCCGGGGATCGGCACCGAAGGCGGCACGAAAAGCTTCAGCAACGCGCATAATCCAACACTCCTCAACAAAGGCCCGACCGTAGACTAGCGCCATGGAGGAGCTCCTGGATCCAGCGCTCGGCCAGGTCCGGGTGTTCCTGATGCACGACGACAACAAGCGGCGCAAGCTCAAGTACAACCTGGGCCATCGGCGGCTGCTCACCTTCGGCGGGGCGTACTCCCATCACATCAGGGCCGTGGCCCAGGCGGGAAGGCTGCACGGGATCGAGACGATCGGGGTGATCAGGGGCGAGGAGCACCTGCCGCTCAACCCCACGCTCGCCTTCGCCGCCTCCTGCGGGATGACCCTCACCTACCTCGACCGCGCCACCTACCGGCTCAAGCACACGCCCGAGGTGCAGGCCCGGCTGCGGGAGCGGTGGGGCGACGTCACGATCCTGCCCGAGGGCGGCAGCAACGCCGCGGCCGTGCGCGGCTGCGCCGAACTGCCGCCCGAGATCGACGTCGACTACGACGTCGTCTGCTGCCCGGTCGGCACCGGCGGCACGCTGGCCGGCATCTCGGCCGGGCTGCCCGAGGGCAGGCGGGCGCTGGGCTTCGCGGTGCTCAAGGGGGCCGGCTTCCTGGCCGGCGAGGTGGCCCGGCTCCAGCGCGAGGCCTACGGCCGCACCTGGACGAACTGGTCGCTCGACCTCGACCACCACTTCGGCGGCTACGCCCGTACGACCCCCGCCCTCGACCGGTTCGCCGCCAAGCACCGGGTCGAGGGCGTCTACGTGGCCAAGATGCTCTACGGCGTCCTCGACCTGGCCCGGCGGGGGGCGTTCGCGCCGGGCACCCGCGTCGTGGCCGTGCTGACCGGTCAGCCCTCGACGTCCGTGGCCGCGTGCGGGGCGCCGACCGGCTTCGACTCGGGCGAGCCGCGCTGACGCAGGTAGACCGACAGCACCACCATCGACAACACGGCCAGCAGCTCCGACTGCCAGTTCTGCAGGCTGCGGTTCCAGAACTCGGCGGAGGTCACGTACTGGCCCCACGAGACGGGGTCGCGCAGGTCGCCGAGCCGTCCGGAGTTGTAGGCCGCCTGGCCCGCCACCGACTGGGCCAGCCACGACAGCACGAAGATGGCCCCCATCACCAGCCCGAGCGAGTTGCTGAACAGCCACAGCCGGGCGCCGCGGGCCTTGGCCCAGGCGGGGGAGTAGCTCGTGGCGTGCGCGCCGACCTGCTGCTCCTCGTCCGACTCGGCCCCGGCGTCCTCCACCTTCTTGGACTCGGGGGAGCCCTTCTGGACGAGCCAGACGGTCAGCATGATGTACAGGAAGAACTGCAGGTACTCCGACTGCCAGTTCTCGGCCACGTCCACGGCGAAGTCGGAGGAGGTCACGTACTCGGCGAACGACACCGGATCGCCGCCCTGAACCAGCTGCACGTCGTTGAACTGCAGCATGCCCGCCACCGCCTGGCCGCCGAGCGCCAGCAGGAACATGACCAGGAAGGCCAGCGAGAGGGAGTTCTCCTTCAACCACTTCACAACCGCGCCCACCCTATGGCCAGGAACCAGGCCAGCCCCGCCGCGATGATGAGCAGGGTCAGCGTGAACATCACCCGCATCAGTCCTCCACCTCGCATGCGTAGGGCAGGTCGTGCACGGGCCGGCAGCCCGCGGCCTTGACCCGCCAGCCGTCGTCGAAGCGGTGCAGGAACAGGGTGTCGCCGGCCAGCCGCACCTGGGCCTCCTTGCCCCACACGCTCACCTCGGTGACCGCGCCGCCGGGCCCCAGCTTGAGGTCGCCCAGCGCCTGGGCGCAGGTCTGGCCGGGGTCGGGCAGCTTCTCGGCGGTGGTCCGGGCCAGCAGCCCGCACGCGGCGTCCTCGTGGTGAGCCTCCAGGGCCGCGTGGAAACGCTCGGCCGCGCGGGCGGGGGACGTCGTGTCCACGGCGCAGCCGACGGCCGCCAGGAGGAGCGCCGCCACGACGAACGGAAATCTCATGAGCCTCCCGCTACCCACGGGGGCAGCGGGCATGCTGGCCGGCGGGCTACCCGAGCTGGTCGAGCACCGGGGCGACCAGCGCGTTGAGCTCGCGGACCAGCACGAGCACGGCCCGGTGGGCGCGCTGCTCGACCTCGTCGTGCGGCCCCTCGGGCTCCGGCGGGAGGTCGCCGAGCGGCACGGGCGCCTCGACGAGCAGCGTGGCGCGCAGGAACGGGATGCGGGCCAGGTCCTGCTGGCTCGGCTCGACGTACTGGCCGAAGGTCTCCTGCCAGCCCAGCCAGCCGCGGTCGCGCCACCAGGCGCGCGACCTGGTCAGCTCGGCGGGCGGCGGCGAGACGATCCGGACGCGCGCGAACAGGGTGCCGTCCCAGGTGTTGCGGTGGCAGGTGGCCTCCAGGACGCGGCGGTCCCAGCGCACGTAGCCGGGGGTGAGGGCGGGCGGGGTGGCCAGCCGCCAGGCCGCGCAGGCGAACCTGACCGGCGCGATGTCGCCCCACTCGAACTCGTCGAGGTTCTTGCGCACGTGCACGGCGTAGCGCCCGTCACGGTCCCTGTCGAACTCCTGGTCGATCCAGAACGCCTTGCCCATGCCCCCTACGCTACGGCCCGGCGGCGCCTTCCCGGCGGCGTACGGGAGATCCGGCCTTGCCATCAATTACCTGACCGATTAAGCTCATCCGGTCAAACAATTGGAGGACGACGTATGGCCAGAGCGGGCAGGCCGCCGCAGGACCCCGCGCGGCAGGCCGAGCGCGCCCACCGGATCCTCGACGCCGCCGCCGAGCTGATCCTGCGCTGGGGCTACGACAAGACCACCGTCGACGACGTCGCCAGGCGCGCCGGGGTCGCCAAGGGCACGATCTACCTGCACTGGAAGACGCGTGAGGAGCTGTTCGCCGCGCTGCTGCGGCGCGAGCGGGTGCTCATGATGGACCGGGTGCGCGACAGTGCGCCCGCCACCCTCGGCGAGCTGTTCGGGAGCCTGGCCTCGGCGCTGCTGCACCGGCCGCTGCTGCACGCGGTGCTGCTCGACGACTCCGAGGTGCTCGGCAAGCTCACCCGGCTCAAGCGGCAGGGCCCGGCGGCCGGCGGCCTCGAACTCGGCGGCCCCTTCGACGCCTACCTGCGCGAGCTGGTCCGGCTGGGCGCCGTGCGCGCGGAGCCGGCCGAGCACGTCACGGTGATCGGCTCGATCTTCTACGGCTTCATGTTCCTGCCCGGCGCGCGCCCGGAGTCCGAGCGGCTGCCCGACGACCGCGTCGCCGAGCTGCTGGCCGAGACCGTCGAACGCGCGGTGGGCACCGGACGCGCGCTGCCGCCCGGCGACGCCGCCGCCGTCGCGCGGGCCACGCTCGACCTCCTCGACGCCCTCGCCGACGTCGCCCGGCGCAAACTGGCGACATCCATGAGCCCGGCCAAGGAGCGCGTGCAATGAAAGCAGTCATCCCCCTCGACGACGAAGCCGCCGCCGACCTCGGCACCGCGGGCGGCAAGGGCGCCTCGCTGGCCCGGCTGGTCAGGGCGGGGCTGCCGGTGCCCGGCGGGTTCGTCGTCACGACCCAGGCGTACCGGTCGTTCGTGGCGGCGTTCGGCGACGAGATCGCCTCCAGCGGCGACCCCGGCGCGCTGTTCGCCGCGCACGAGATCCCGGCCGCCCTGGCCGAGGCGATCCGGGCCGCGCACGCCGCGCTCGGCGACGACGTCGCGGTGGCCGTGCGCTCCTCGGCCACCGCCGAGGACCTGCCCGAGCTGTCGTTCGCCGGGCAGCAGGACACCTTTCTCAACGTCAGGGCCGACGGCCTGCTGGAGGCGGTCCGCCGCTGCTGGGCCTCGCTGTGGAACCCGCGCGCCGTCGCCTACCGCGAGCGCAACGGCGTCCCGCACGACGACGTGGCCCTGGCGGTGGTCGTCCAGGAGCTGGTGGACGCCGACGCGGCCGGGATCATGTTCACCGCCGACCCGGTCACCGGCGCGCGCGACGAGATCGTGGTCAACGCGTCCTGGGGGCTCGGCGAGGCCGTCGTCGGCGGGCAGGTCACGCCGGACACGATCACCCTGTCCGGCGGCCGGGTCACCGGCTCGCGGGTCGCCGACAAGACCGTCATGACCGTGCGCACCGCGAGCGGCACCCGCGAGGAGCCCGTGCCCGAGGAGCTGCGCCGCGCTCCCGTGCTCGACGCGGCGCAGGCGGTGGAGCTGGCCGCGCTCGGCGAACGCGTCCAGGCCCTGTACGGCATGCCCATGGACGTCGAGTGGGCCAGGCGCGACGGCACGTTCGCGATCCTCCAGGCCCGCCCGATCACCGGCCTGAAACCGCAGGTCGAGGAGTGGAACGACAGCCTCAAGGGCGACTACCTGTGGACCGCGGGCAACCTGGGCGAGGCCATCCCCGACGTGATGACGCCGGCGACCTGGTCGTTCGTCCGGATCTTCATCCACGAGGCCATGTCGGCCTCGGCGCTGCCCGGGTTCGACCTGGTGGGCAACATCGGCGGCCGCTTCTACATGAACCTCAGCGTCGTCCACTCCATCGCCGCGGCCCTGGGCATGCGGAGCAGGCTGGGCGCGGTCGAGCAGGTCTTCGGCAGGCTGCCGGCCGGCCTGGAGGTGCCGCTGGTGCGGCTGTCCCGCTGGGAGATCGTCCGGCGCGTCCTGCCGATGGCCGTCACCCTCCAGCGGCGGGTGCGCCGGAACATCAAGGAGCTGCCGGCCTTCCTCGCCACCTCCCGGCAGCGCTGCGAGGAACTGCGCGAACGCGTCGCCGCCACGACCGGCGGCCCCGAGCTGGCCGACCTGTGGACGTCCGCCATCGAGCCCCACCTGGTCACCTCCAGCCGCATGCTGGAGGCCGCCGGCCGCCAGGGCGGCGCCACGCTGGTCTGGACCCGCGACCGGCTGCGCAGGCTGATGGGCGAGGCGGACGCCGAGGCCATGCTCACCGGCGTCAACGCCGACGGCGAGCTGGCCAGCCTCGGGCCCGTCCTGGGCCTGGGCCGGCTGGCGAGGGGCGAGATCAGCAGGGAGGAGTTCGCGCTGGCCTACGGGCACCGCGGCCCGCACGAGTTCGAGGTCTCAAGGCCCCGGCCCGGCGAGGACCCGGCCTGGATCGACGCCCAGCTCGCCGGCCTGCGCGACCTGCGGGCCGGCACCGAGGCGCTGCTGGCCCGGCAGGAGAAGGCCAGGCAGGAGGCGTGGGCCCGGTTCGCCGCCCGGTACCCCGGCAAGGAGGCCCGGATGCGCGCCCGGGTACGGCGGTGGAACGCGGTCGTCCGCGACCGGGAGAGCGCCCGCTCGGAGAACATCCGGGCCTTCTGGGTGCTGCGGGCGTTCGTGGTGCGCGCCGGGGAGCTGACCGGGCACGGCGACGACCTGTTCCACCTCTACCTGGAGGAGATCCTCGACGTGCTGCGCGGCGACGCCTCGGCCCTGGCCCGGGTCCCGGTCCGGCGGGCGACCCACGACCGGTACGCCGCGCTGCCGCCGTACCCGACGGTGATCGTCGGCCGGTTCGACCCCGTCCGGTGGGCCGCCGACCCGGGCCGCCGGGCCGACGTCTTCGACGCCCGCGGCTTCGACGTCCCGGTCAGCGACACCGTGACCGGGTTCCCCGGCGCGCCGGGCGTGGTCGAGGGCGTGGCCAGGGTCATCGCCGGCCCGGAGGACGGCGACCGGCTGGCGCCCGGCGAGATCCTGGTGACGACCCTGACGAACGTCGGCTGGACCCCCATGTTCCCGCGCGCGGCCGCCGTCGTCACCGACATGGGCGCGCCGCTGTCGCACGCCTCGATCGTGGCCCGCGAGCTGGGCATCCCGGCCGTGGTCGGCACCGGCAACGCCACCATGCGGCTGCGCGACGGCGACCGCGTCCGCGTGGACGGCGAGCGCGGCACGGTCGAGTTGCTCCAGTGAAAAGACTGCGCCAAGTCGGCCGTCCCCCGGCGGCCGGTGTGTTCACTGGATGACCATGATCGAACAGTGGATCCTCGAAGACGAGCGCGAGCTCGAAGCGCGCTGCGCCCGCTTCCGCCTCGCCCTGCTGGGCCTCGACCGCGACGCCGCCCAGCCCGACCTCCAGGAGGCCCGGCAACCGGATGACCCCACCTGAACAGCACGACCCACCCGGCAATCGGACGACACCACCTGAACAGCACGACCCACCCGGCAACCGGGCGACTCCGCCCGAACGGCACGACCCGCCCGGCCCCTGGAGCGGGTCGCCCGGGTGGGATGACCTGCCCGGTGCGCTCGTCCGGGAGGTCGAGCGGCGGCTCGGGCGGGCGGCGGCCGGCTTCGCGGAGCGGCACGGCGGTTTCACCGGCGGCGTGCGCGGCGTGCTCACGCTCGCCGGCGGCGGGCGGGTGTTCGTCAAGGCCGTGCCCGCCGGTTCGCCGCACGCGGCCGACTACCGGGCGGAGGCCGTGGTGGGCGCGGCCCTGCCGCCGGGCGTGCCCGCCCCCCGGTTCCTGTTCTCCTGCGAGGCGGCGGGGTGGGTCCTGCTCTGCTCGGAGGTCGCGCCCGGCCGGATCCCGCACGAGCCCTGGCACGACGACGAGCTGGCCGCCGCGCTCGCCCTGCTCACCGCGTGCGCCCGCGAGCTGACCCCGTCCCCGCTGGAGGGCCTGCCCACGCTGGCCGGGCGCATGTCGGGACGCTGCGAGCTGTGGAACACCCTCGACCCCGCCCGCGCCGGAGCCTGGGAACGCGCCCGCCTGCCCCGCCTGGCCGCGGTCGAACGCCGCTGGACCGCCCTGGTCACCGGCGGCACGCTGCTGCACTTCGACCCGCGCTTCGACAACATCCTCATCGACCGCGACGGGACCGCCCGCCTGGTGGACTGGGGACGCGCC
>NZ_JBSFGJ010000073.1:0-29983 GCF_053596515.1 Nonomuraea sp. NPDC001684 | reverse complement strand
GCCGCGCGACCATCTGCACGGTTCAGCTGCTCCGCATCGGTGACGTCCTCATGCTCACGATCGGGGATGATGGTGTGGGCGGCGCACACGTCGCCAAGGGACACGGCCTGGCCGGTCTGGCCGACCGGCTCCGGGCCGTCGACGGGGAGCTCACCGTCAGGTCGCCGGACGGCGGGCCGACGGTGATCGTGGCGGAGGTGCCGTGCGCGTAGTCGTGGCCGATGACGCGGTTCTGATCAGGGAGGGCCTGGTCAGGCTGCTGGAGGAGTTCGGCTGCGAGGTGGTCGCCACCGTGGGGGACGGCGACGCCCTCGTGGAGGCGATCGTCGAGCACAGACCCGACGTGTCGGTGGTCGACGTGCGCATGCCGCCGTCGTTCACCGACGAGGGGCTGCGGGCGGCGGTCGAGGCCCGGCGCCGGGTGTCCGGCGCCCCGGTGCTCATCCTGTCGCAGTACGTCGAGGTCTCCTACGCCGACGACCTGCTCGCCGACGCCCGTGGCGCGGTGGGCTACCTGCTGAAGGACCGGGTCGTCGACGTCGACGAGTTCCTGGAGGGCCTGCGACGGGTGGCGGCGGGAGGCACCGTGTTCGATCCGCAGGTGGTGTCCCAGTTGATGGTCCGCAGACGCAAGGACGACCCGCTGGCGCAGCTCACGCCGCGCGAGCGCGAGGTGCTCGGGCTGATGGCCGAGGGCAAGTCCAACCCGGCCATCGGGCGGCAGCTCGTCATCAGCGACGGCGCCGTGGAGAAGCACATCAGGAGCATCTTCAACAAGCTGGGCCTCTACGCCGACGACAGCGACCAGCATCGCCGCGTGCTCGCCGTGCTGGCCTACCTGAGGTCCTGACCTCAGCCTGACATCGACCGCCTGAGGTTGACCCCTCGGCCGGGCCCGCCGTGGAGCGTGCGCCGCTCTCCGGCCCCTCCTGGCCCTACGAGGGGTCGCCGGCCGGTCCGCGCGACGTGGCGCGCGGACCCGGCCGCCCGGTCCTAGCCGAGCGCGTCGACCAGCTTCTTTCGCTGCTGGGCGCCGAGGCCGCCGAGACGGCGCTTCTCGTCGACGCCGGCCTCCTCCATCAGCGCGGTGGCCTTGGCCGGGCCGACGCCCTTGACGGCGCGCAGGGCCTGGGACACCTTGATCTTCTTGGCGATGTCGTCGTCGCGCTCCAGGAGCTGAGCGAAGGTCAGCTCACCCGCCTTGACCTTGGCGAGCAGGGCCGTGCGGGCCGCGCGGGCCTCGGCCGCCTTCGCCAGAGCCGCCTGACGCTGCTCGGGGGTGAGAGTGGGAAGTGCCATCTCGTTCTCTCCTCGGGGAGTTGGGTTCGGGAAACTGTTTCCCGTGGTGCAGTGGCTAATCATGGCGGATACCAGCGGTTCGTGTTGCGGAAAGCGCCCGCTCAACGAGTCCGCCACACCAGGGCGGCCGCTTCGGCGCACGCCACGTCCTGGCTGATCGTGCCGCCGCTGACCCCCACGCCGCCGGCCACCCGCTCCCCTTCGCCGTTGTCCGCCCAGAGGGGGATGCCACCCCCGAAACAGACGAATCTGTCACCAGTCAGGCCGAAGAGCTCGCCGCCCGGCGCCACCAGCGGAGCGAGGTCCGCGGTGGCCGCGCGAAGGGCCACCGACGTGTACGCCTTGCCCGGCGCGAGCACCGGCCCGGCGATCTCCGCACCCGCCATACGCTGGAAAGACACCAGATGTCCGCCCGCGTCCACGACCGCCACCGAGACCAGCGCGCCCTCCCGGACGGCCTGCTTCAGAGCGGCCTCGGTCATGCGGAGCGCGAGTTCGAGATCCACGCGTTCACACCCCCGTCGATGATCATGAGCGCGCCGGGCCCTTCCATCCGTACAGCGCCGGGGGAGGGGGCGCAAGATCGCCTGGTCGGGGGTCGTGCCGCCGGAAGTTATTGCAAGATTTTCCCCTTGAGGGTGGAATGCGTCACATTTCGTGATCCGGGCGTGTCGGCGCCCTGGTCGGGGCCCCTTTCGCGCCATCTCTCCAGCCCTTCGGGGGTCAGGAAGGCGTCGAACACCGACTCCATGGCCCCCAGCAGGGCCGCGCGCCAGCCCAGCGCGGCGGCCTCGATCCGGGGCGGACGCTCCCGCCGGATGGCCATCAGCGCGGGCCGGCAGGAGTCCGTCAGGGCCTCGCCCGCGCGCTCCAGCAGCGCGACGCCGTGCCCGGAGAGCGTGACGACCTCGGGGTCGTGCGCGTTGACCAGGGCGGCGATGCCCCGGCCGAGCGCGCGGGCCCCGGCCTCGACCGTCTCCGGGCTGCTCGCCAGCACCTCCTCCGCCTGCGCGCGGCCCCGGCCGCCGCCGTGGGCCAGGCCCACGTGGCGCAGCAGCGCGTTCGCGCCCACCTCCTGGCCCCAGCAGCCGGTCGCGCCGCACGCGCACGGACGGTCGCCGCCGCCCAGCGGCATGTGGCCGAATTCGGCGCCGGGGCCGCTCGCGCCGTCCAGCGGCCGGCCGTCCACGACGAGGACGCCGCCGAGGTCGAAGTCCACGTGCAGGTGCAGGCCCACCCGGACGCCGCGCAGGCGTCCGCGCCGGGCCTCGGCCAGGGCGGCCAGGCCCGTGTCGTTGCCCACCAGGACCGGGTCCGGGCCGGCCGGCCGCCACGCGAGGCCCAGCAGCCGGGGCACGTCCACCGACCGCCAGCCCAGGTGGGCGATGTCCGCCAGCCCGTCGTGCCGGACCGGGCCGGCGAGGGCCACCCCGAGGCCGACCACCCGCCGGGACAGGTGGTCGGCCACCGCCTGGCCGAGCGAGGCCAGGGCGCCCTCCGGGGTGCCGTCGTGCGGCTGGACCTCCAGCACGCTCACCCGTCCGCCCAGCTCGCACGCCGCCAGCTCCCAGGCGTCCTCGCGCACGTCGGCGGCCAGGGCCAGCGGGCCCAGCGGGTGGGGGCCGGGCACCTGGGTGGGCCGTCCCCTGGTGTGCCCGGCGGCGGGCTCCTCGTGCAGCAGGCGGTCCTCGGCCAGGCCGGCGACCAGCACCGACGCCGTGCCCCTGCTCAGGTTGAGGTCGCGGGTGAGCTGCGACCTGGTACGGGTCGCCGCGCAGTCGTGCACCGCGCGCAGCAGCCGGACCCGGTTGTGCGCGCGAAGTTCGCCGCTCGTCGTAGCACTTTTCACGACTCCCAGCTTATGCTCTAGGCGTGAACAAAAGCCTCATTGATGCCAGACGGGCACGTGTCGGAGTCTTCGGTCTCTTCTCCCTGAGCGGATTCGTGATGGGCCTGTGGGCGGCCGGCCTGCCCTCGTTGAACGACCGCCTCGGCCTCGGCGCCGCCAGGCTGGGCACCGTCCTGTTGCTGATCTCCGGCGGCGCGCTGGTGTCGATGCTGGTGGCCGGGCGGCTGGTGGACAGATGGTCCAGCCGGCGGGTGTCCTGGATCGGCGGGCCGCTGTCGGCCGTGCTGCTCCTCGGGCCCGCGCTGGCCCCCTCGTACGGGCCGCTGATGGCGCTCGCGCTGGCGTTCGGGATGGGGCTGGGGGTGGTCGAGGTCGCCATCAACGCCCACTCCGTCGAGGTCGAGCGGGTCTACGGCCGGCCCATCATCTCGGCCTTCCACGGCACGTGGAGCCTGGGCGGGGCGGCCGGGGGCGTGCTGACGTCCCTCGCGCTGCGGGCGTCGGTCGACCCGCAGGCGCTGCTGGTGGCGGGGGCGGTCGTCGTCCCGTTCCTGTACCTGCTGGCCTGCCGCCTGCTGCTGCCCGACGCCGCCCGGCAGGCCGGCGAGCAGGCGGACGGCGGCGAGGGCGGCGGCACGCTGAAGTGGGCGCTGATCGCGCTGCTCGGGGTGGCGGCCTTCGCCGGGCACCTGAGCGAGGGCGCGGCCATCGACTGGGCCGCCCTGCACGCCCGCTGGGTGCTGCACACCGACCCGGCCGACGCGCCGCTGGCCTACACGATCTTCTCGGTCGCGATGACGACCGTCCGCCTGCTCGGCGACCCGATCAGGGCCAGGCTGGGCTCGGTGCGCACGATCCAGCTCGCCGGCGGCTTCGCCACCCTGGGGTACGTCCTGGTGCTCCTCGCCCCGGCGCTCGGCGGGCCGTTGCGCGTGGTGTGCGCGTGGACCGGCTGGGCGCTGGCGGGCGTGGGGCTGGCCACCGTCGTGCCGGTGCTGTTCAGCGCGGTCGGCGCGGCGGGCGGCCCGGTGGGGCGCGCGCTGGCCATGGTGACGGCCTTCGGCTACAGCGGGCTGCTGCTCGGCCCGGCGGTCCTCGGGTACGTGGCCGAGGCCACGCAGTCGCTGCCCGTCGCCCTGATCATCCCGGCCGTCCTGGCCGCCGTCGTCGCGCTCAGCGGCGCCCCGGGGATCCGCCTGCTCACGCGGCAGTCGCCGCCCGCCCCCGTCCCCGCCGAACGCCCCGCGTAGCGGCCGGACGTTCCGTGCGGCCGCGGGCGTCCCGCGTGGCCGCTCGGGCGTTCCCCACGGCCCTGGGTCGCTCCTGACGCGCCCGCTTCCCCGAACCCGGGGGAGCGGGCGCTCTTCTTTTGCCCATATGCCCGCTGACCTGGCGTTATGGGATCGTGACTTGACCCGGAAGTGAGGGCCCGGTTTCATGTGCGAAACACGGTAAACGTTTACAGACACTTTCCCGTAAACGTTTACCTTCTTGGAAGGACAGCCTTGGCCGACGGACCCACGATCACCACGATCGCCGAGCGCGCCGGTGTCTCGATCGCCTCCGTCTCGCGGGTCCTCAACGGCCTGCCGACCAGGCAGGAGACCGTGCGCAAGGTGATGGCCGCCGCCGACGAGCTGGGCTACGTGCGCAACGCCGTGGCCAGGTCGCTCAAGTCCCGGCGCACCCACCAGGTCGCCTTCGCCATGGCCGACGTCGGCAACCCCGCCTACCTGGCGATGCTGCGCCAGATCCAGCCGGTGCTCAAGGCGGCCGGCTACCGGCTCGTCCTGCACTCGACCGACGCCGTCGTGGCCGACGAGATCGACGTGCTGCACAGCCTGGGCGAGCGGTACGTGGACGGGCTGATCATGAGCCCGCTCCGGGTCACCGACGCCCACCTGCAGATGCTGGCCGCGGCCAGGGCGCCCGTCGTGATCATCGGCACGGTGCCGGAGGGCACGCCGGTGGACAACGTACGGGCCGACTCGCGCACCGGCGTCAAGCTCGCCGTCGACCACCTGCACGCGCTCGGCCGCCGGCGCATCGCGCTGGTCAACGGCCCGCCCGACACCTGGCCCGGCGCCTCGCGCGGCGCGGCCTACCGCGAGGCGCTGGAGCAGCTCGGCCTGCCCTACGACGACGACCTGGTCCAGATCGGCGACTTCTACCGCGCGCAAGGGGGCCGCGCGGTGGCCGAGCTGCTGGACCGGGCGCCCGACGTCGACGCGCTGATGTGCGCCAACGACCTGATCGCGCTCGGCGCGCTCGACGTGCTGCGCGCCGCCGGCCGCCGGGTGCCCGAGGACGTGGCGGTGGTCGGCATGGACGACACCGACCTGGCCGCCGCGTCCTGGCCGTCGCTGTCGAGCGTCTCGCTCGGCTCGGCCGAACGCGGCAAGGCCGCCGCGGAGCTGCTGCTCGACCGCCTGAACGGCGACGACGCCGCGCCGCGCGTGATCACCGTTCCGCCGCGCCTGGTGGTGCGGGCCTCGACGGCGGGCGAGACCTACGGACATGAGGGAGGCAGGACGTGACCGCGACCGTGACGACGGCGGCACCGCCCCGGCGCCCGCCTTCCCGGCGGCGTCCCAAGTCGCGCGGGAACCGCGAGATGTGGCTGCTCATGCTGCCCGCGCTGGTGCCCGTCGCGCTGTTCAGCGTCGGCCCGCTGCTGTACGGCATCGGCCTGGCCTTCACCGACGCCCGCAACACGCGCGTCCACGAGACCAGCTTCGTCGGCCTGGAGAACTTCGGCCGGCTGCTCACCGACGACGACTTCTGGGCCTCCTTCCGGATCGGCGCGATCTGGTCGGTCTCGGTGACCGTGCTGCAGTTCCTGGCCGCGCTCGGCCTGGCGGTGCTGCTCAACCAGAACCTGCGCTTCAGGACCCTGGCCCGGGTGCTCGCGGTGGTGCCGTGGGCGATGCCGCCGGTGGTCATCGGCCTGATGTGGAAGCTCGTCTACCACCCCGACGCGGGCATCCTGAACAGCCTGCTCGGCACGCACGTCAACTGGCTGGCCGACTTCTCGCTCGCGCTGCCCGCGATCATCGTGGTGGGCGTCTGGACCGGCATGCCGCAGACCACCGTGGTCCTGCTCGCCGGGCTCCAGGGCATCCCGAAGGAGCTCTACGAGGCCGGCGAGGTCGACGGCGCGGGCCGCTGGCGGCGGTTCTGGAGCATCACGCTCCCGCAGCTGCGGCCGGTGATCGTGTCGATCACCTCGCTCGACTTCGTGTGGAACATCAACCAGTTCGGCCTGGTCTACGTGCTCACCCAGGGCGGGCCCGGCGGCCAGACCCGGCTGCCGATGTTGTTCGCCTACGAGGAGGCGTTCCGCTACCGGATGGCCGGATACGCCTCGATGCTCGGCCTGGCCATGGCGATCGTCGTGCTCACGGTGCTCGGCCTGTACCTGTGGCGCCAGATGAGGGAGACCCGATGAGACGCGCCCCGCAGTACGTCGCGCTGGTCGCGTACATCGTCTTCCTGGCGTTCCCGCTGTTCTGGCTGCTGTCCACGGCGCTGAAGACGCCCCAGGAGATGGCGCTGGCCGACCCGACGTGGATCCCGCGCGAGCCGACCCTGTCCAACTTCTCCGACGCCTTCGGCGAGCAGGACCTGATCGGCGCGGCCGGCCGCAGCCTGGTGGTGGCGCTGTTCAGCAGCGTGATCACCGTGCTGATCTCGCTGCCGGCCTCGTACGCCATGGCCCGCTACCGCAGCCTGCTCAACAAGGTCGCGATCGGCTGGGTGCTGGTCAGCCAGGTCTTCCCGTTCATCCTGATCATCATCCCGCTCTTCATGATCCTGCGGGATCTGGAGCTGGTGAACACCCTGCCGGGGCTCGTCGTCGTGCACGTGACGTTCACGCTGCCGTTCGCGCTGTGGATGCTCCAGGGCTACGTGCGGGCCGTGCCGCGCGAGCTGGAGGAGGCCGCGGCCGTCGACGGCGCGACCCGGCTGCGCTCGATCGCCAGCGTGGTGGCGCCGCTGCTCGCGCCCGGCGTGGTGGCCACGCTGCTGTTCTCTTTCATCTCGTCGTGGAACGAGTTCCTGTTCGCGCTCGTGATCCTCCAGGACCCCGACGTGATGACACTCCCGCTCACGCTGGTGCGGTTCACCGGCCCCGAGGGGGTGGCCAGGCTCGGCCCGCTGGCCGCGGCGTCGCTCATGGCGACGATCCCGAGCCTGATCTTCTTCGCAATCATTCAGCGGCGACTGAAGTCCGGCCTGATGGCCGGCGCCGTGAAGGGCTAGTAGGAGGCTCATATGCGAATCAAGTCCGCATTGGCGGCGGCGGCCGTCGTCGCGTTCGCCGCCGCGTGTGGCGGCAGCGGAGGAGGGGGCGGTGGAGAGGCCGCCTCGTCCGGCGAGCCGGTGAAGCTCAACTTCCTCAGCCTGGCCTGGCAGAAGGAGTCCGTCGCGGCCAACAAGCAGATCGTCGACGAGTGGAACAAGGCCAACCCCAAGACCCAGGTCACCTACGTGCAGGGCAGCTGGGACAACGTCAACGACCAGCTCGTCACCCAGTTCGCCGGCGGCACCGCGCCGGACGTGATCCACAACGACTCGCCGGCGCTGGCCGGGTTCGCCTCCGACGGCTACCTGCTCGACCTGACGAGCAAGCTGCCCGCCGACCTCAAGGGCGACATCCCGCAGTCCGCCTGGGACACCGTCACCTTCAACGGCGGCAAGGGCGAGCAGGGGATCTACGGCGTGCCGTTCCTGCAGGAGTCGCAGGTCATCATCGCCAACAAGAAGCTCCTGGACGCCTCCAAGGTGCGCGTCCCCACCGCGGACAACCCGTGGACCTGGGACGAGTTCTCCGAGGCCGCCAAGAAGATGACCAAGGGCGGCACGTTCGGCGTGGCCTGGCCGATGAAGTCGCCGGTCAACAAGACGCTCAACCTGGCGCTCAACTTCGGCGGCACGTTCTTCCAGACCGCCGACGGCAAGACCACGGTCAAGGTCGGGCCCGAGGAGCGCGAGGTGCTCCAGCGCATCCACGACCAGCTCTACAAGGACAAGTCCGCCGACCCGGCCGCGCTCGGCCAGGGCACCGCCGACCCGCTGCCCGCCTTCTACAAGGGCAAGTTCGCGCTGCTGCCGGCCGGCGTCTACCTGCGCCAGCAGGTCGCCGAGCAGGCCCCGGACGACTTCGACTGGGTGACCCTTCCCGCGCCGAAGGGCACCAGCGCCCAGCAGGGCGCGGTCTCGCAGACGCTGTCGATCGCCCAGGACAGCAAGCACCCGGACGAGGCCATGAAGTTCATCTCGTTCTTCCTCAACGGCGCCAACCAGGCCAAGCTCGCCAAGGGCGACTGGCTGCTGCCGACCTCCCAGACGGCCGCCGCCGACCCGGCGATGACCACCCAGGACAACGGCTGGGACGTCGCCACCGCCTCCGCCAAGAACCTGGTCGTGGCCCCGTTCCTGAAGGTGAACGGCTTCGACGAGTGGAAGAGCAAGGTCGCCACGCCGGTCCTCCAGGAGTACTTCGCCAATAAGATCACCATCGACGACGCGGCCAAGCGGCTCGTCGAGGACGGCAACCAGGTCTTGGAGCGGTACCAGCAGTGACTCATCGCCTGAGGGCCCGGGGGTGTCTGCTCGGCCTGGCGGCCGGCGACGCCCTCGGCGCCCCCGCCGAGAACCTGTCGCCGTCGGAGATCCGGCGGCGGTGGGGCCGGCTCACCGAGATCGAGGGCGGCGGCACCGACGACACCGAGTACGCCATCTTCGCCGCCTCGCTGCTCGTCCGGCACGGGCACGCCCTGACCGCGGCCGACGTCGCGCGGGCGTACCGGCAGGAGATCATCCCGTCGGTGACCGGGCCGATGCGCGGCGCCGGGTTCTCCGAGCTGGGCACGATCGAAGCGCTCCGCCGGGGGCTGGAGCCGCCGCTGACCGGGCGCGTCCACCAGCACGGCTGGTCCGACGGGCTGGCCATGCGGGCGGCGCCGTACGGGATCTTCTGCCCCGGCGACCCGGCCGAGGCGGCCCGCCTGATCGAACAGGACGGGCTGGTCAGCGGGTCGGGCGAGGGCATACTCGGCGGCCGCGCGGCCGCCGGTGCCGTGGCCGCCGCCATGGCGGGCGGCACGCCCGCCGAGGCCGTGGCCGCCGCGCTGTCGGTGATCCCCGCCGACTCCTGGACGGCCCGCGCGATCGTCAGGGCGCGCGACGTGCTCGCGACGGGCGCGGACGACGACCTGGCCCTGATCGAGGCGCTGCACGAGGCCGTCGTGGTCCGGCACTACCCCTGGACCGACCTCGCGCCCGAGGCCGTCGCGCTGGCGCTGGGCGCCGTCCTGGCGGGCGGCGGCGAGGTGGAGGCCACGGTGACGTTCGGGGTCAGCCTGGGCCGGGACGCCGACACGATCGGCGCCATCGCCGGCGCGGTCGCCGGCGCGATCCAGGGAGAACAGGGCGTGCCCGGACGATGGGCCGCCAGGATCGGCCCGGTGAGCGGCAAATGCCTGCCCGTCGTGGCCGGAAGACACGTGCTGGACGTCGCCGACGAACTGGCGGAAGGACTGTAGATCATCATGTCGGGGGACAGAATCAGGGGGGCCTTCATCGGGCTCGCCGTGGGCGACGCCGCCGGCTGGCCCGCGGCCAGGCACCGCGCCGCCCTGCACGCGCCCTGGAGCCGGCGCCTGCACCGCGAGCTGGACGCCTTCGCCGAGGAGCACCGGGTCACCACGCTGCCGGTGCCGTTCGCGCTCAACCAGCCGATCGCGCCGCTGGCCGTCGGGCCGTCCGACGACGCCGAATGGCTGGCCTGGACGCTGCTGACGATCGACCGGCCGCGGGCCGCGGCGTTCCGGGAGCTGACCGGCGTCCGGGCGCGCATCTCGGTGGCCACCGCGCTGGACAACCTGGCCAGGGGCGTCGAGCCGCCGGCCTCCGGGCACGACAATCCCCACCACTTCGACGACGCCGCCGCCGTACGGGCGGTCGCGTTCGGGGCTCTGGGCAAGGACCCGACCGAGGACGCCCAGGTGACCAACGCCGGCGACGGCCTGCTCGGGGCCCAGGCCATGGCCGCCGCCGTGGCCGCCGCGGTCGCGTCGGGCTCGGTGGGCCAGGCCGTGGACGCGGCGCTCGCCGTCCTGCCCGGCGACACCGCCATCGGGCACAACGCCCGGGTGGCGCTGGCCGCGGCGCGGAAGGCGGGCGACCCGTTCGGCGCGGTGCCCGCGCTGGACGCCGCGCTGCTCGACCACGTCTACAGCTACGGCGTGGGCGCCGCCCAGACGGTGCCCGTCGCCTTGGCGCTGGCCGAGGCGGCGGAGGGCGACCTGGCCCGCGCCGTCCCGGCCGCCGCCTGCCTGTCGGCGCTCGCCGACTCGGCGCCCGCGCTGACCGGCGCGCTGGCGGGGGCCGCCAGGGGGTACGGCGCGATCCCGGAGGGGTGGCTCGCGCCGGCCCGCACGCTGGCGGGCTGCTGCCTGCCGGAGCTGGCGGGCAAGGATCTGATCGAACTGACGAAGGGAATCGCATGACGCCGCTTGAGGACAGGGCCACTGGCTGCGTGGCGGGGGCGGCGGTCGGTGACGCGCTGGGCGGCGCCACCGAGGGCTGGACTCCCGAACAGATCGTGGAGCGGTACGGGGGCCGCGTCGAGGGCATCGTGCCGCCGTACAACGAGGACTGGCGCAACGCCCGGCCGATCGCGCCGTACCACAAGGGCGACGGGCACATCACCGACGACACCCTGATGACGCACGCCCTGATCCGCGTGTACGAGAAGGTCGGCGGGCACCTGGGCGCGTACGCGATGGCCGACCACTTCGTGCCGGAGCTGATGGGCGAGCGGCGGTGGATCCCCGAGCTGGAGGCCGAGGCGCTGCCGCTGCAGCGGATCTTCCTGGCCGAGAAGTGGATCGTGGCCCGCCTGCACTACGGGCACGTCGACCCGCGCGAGGCCGGCGTCGGCAACATCGTCAACTGCGGCGCGGCCATGTACGTCGCGCCCGTCGGCATCGTCAACGCCGCCGACCCCGACGCCGCCTACGCCGAGGCCGTCGACCTGACCGGGGCCCACCAGTCCAGCTACGGACGCGAGGCCGCCGGCGTGATGGCCGCCGCCGTCGCCGAGGCCATGCGGCCGGGCGCCACGGTCGACTCCGTGGTCGCCGCCTGCCTGCGCCTGGCCAAGGACGGCACCCGCGCCGCCATCGAGGCGGTCTGCGAGGCCGCGGCCGGCGTCGGCCACTGGGACGGCTCCTTCGAGATGCTGCGCGCCGCCGTACGGCCCTTCGACACGGTCGCCGACACCTACCGCGACCAGGGGCTCGGCGCGCGCCGGCCGAGCCGGGTGCACAGCATCGAGGAGCTGCCGCTGGCGCTGGGCTTCCTGGTCGCGGCCAAGGGCGACTTCCGCGACACCGTGCTCGGCGGCGTGAACTACGGCCGCGACGCCGACTCGATCGCCTCCATGGGCGGAGCGATCGCGGGCGCCCTCGGGGGGCTGTCCGCGGTGCCCGCGCAGTGGGTGGAGCAGGTGGGGGCGGCCAGCCGTACCGACCTGGTCGCGCCCGGCCTGGCGATCGCCGAGGTGGCGCGCCGGGTGCACGCCGACGACCTGGCGCGGCGGCGCGCCCACGAGGCCGCCTTCGCCGAGCTGGACGCTCGATGATCAGGCTCACCTGGGTCCAGCCGGAGGACCTGGTCGGCCACGAGCTGCGCCAGGCCGGCGAGGACGGCAGGGGCGACCTGCCGCAGGTGCGCGAGCTGGCCGGACGGTGGCACGCGGCGGGCGGCCACGACGCCCCGCCGCGCGCCGGCGCCTCCGAGGCCGCCGCGGCCCGGCTGCGTCCCCTGGCCGAGAGCCTGCTGGACGAGCTGGCCGCGATCCCCTCGCCGCTGGCCGAGCCCTCCGACCTGGACGCCATCGTCGCCGCCTGCCCCGACTGGCCCGCGGCCGGGATCGCGGCCGGGACCGCGGCGAAGGCGGACCCGGCGCGGCTGCTGGGCGCCTGGCAGGGACGGGCGGCCGGCTGCGTGCTGGGCAAGCCGGTGGAGAAGATCCCGCGCGCCGGCATCAGGCAGATCGCCGAGGCCACCGGCAACTGGCCGATCACCGGCTGGTTCACCGCCGAGGGCCTGCCGGAGGAGATCGCGCGCAGGTGGCCGTGGAACCGGCGCAGCGCGGTCAACTCGCTGGCCGAGAACATCGACGGCATCCCCGAGGACGACGACCTCAACTACCCGCTGCTGGCGTTGTCCGTCCTGGAGCGCCACGGCCGCGGCTTCACCACCGAGGACGTCGCCAAGCTGTGGCTGGACGAGCTGCCGGCCGGCCGCACGTTCACCGCCGAGCGGGTCGCCTACCGCAACCTGCTCGACGGCTTCGAGCCGCCGGAGACGGCCACCCGCCGCAACCCGTTCCGCGAGTGGATCGGCGCCTTCATCAGGACGGACGTCTACGGCTGGGCCAACCCCGGCGACCCCGCCACGGCCGCCGAACTGGCCTGGCGCGACGCCCGGCTGACCCACACCGCCAACGGGATCTACGGCGCGATGTTCGTCGCGGCCATGTGCGCCGCCTCGCTGGTCGCCGGCTCGGCGCGGGAGGCCGTGGAGGCGGGCCTGTCGGTCGTGCCGCGCGACTCCCGCCTGCACGAGGCGGTCAGCCTGGCCGTCGCCGACGCCGCCCGCGAGCCGGACTTCGAGCGTGTCATCGACCTGCTGCACCAGCGGCATGGCACGCTGCACTGGGTGCACACGATCAACAACGCCGCGCTGGTCGCCGCCACGCTGATCCACGGCGCGGGCGACTTCACCGCCACGGTCGCGGGCGCGGTCGCCGGCGGCTGGGACACCGACTCGGCCGGGGCCACGGCGGGGTCCGTGGCGGGCGCGCTGATGGGCGGCGTACCGGACCGCTGGCTCATGCGCGACAGCCTGGCCAGCAGCCTGACCGGCTTCGACGGGGTGGGGCTCGGCGAACTGGCGCGACGTACACAGGAGATGATGGCCCCATGATCTCGGTTTTCGGCAGCGCCAACATGGACCTCGTCGCGTACGTATCCCAGGCCCCCAAACGGGGCGAGACGGTCACCGGTCACCGGTTCCGGACCGTGCCCGGCGGCAAGGGCGCCAACCAGGCCATCGCCGCGGCCCGCGCCGGCGCGCAGGTGGCCTTCCTCGGCGCGGTCGGCGACGACGCCTTCGGGGCCGAGATGCGCTCCACCCTGGCCGAGGCCGGCGTGGACGTCCGCGGCCTGCGCCAGGTGCCCGGCCCCAGCGGCATCGCGCACATCGTGGTCGACGACGCCGGCGGCAACTCGATCATCGTCGTGCCCGGCGCGAACGGCACCGTGACCGGGCCGTCCGGCGGCGACCTGGCCACGATCGCCGGGTCGCGGGCCCTGCTGCTCCAGCTCGAACTGCCCATGGAGGCCGTCGTGGCCGCCGCGGAGGCGGCCCGGGTCTCCGGGGTGCCCGCCATCCTGACCCCGGCGCCCGCGCAGCCGCTGCCCGACGAGCTGCTCGACGCGGTCACCATGATCGTCCCGAACGAGCACGAGGCCGCCGACATCACCGGCCAGGCCGACCCCGACGCCGCCCTCGACGCGCTCCTCGAACGCGTCGAGGAGGCCGTCATCACGCTGGGCTCGCGCGGCGCGCTCTACGGCGCGCGCTCGGGCGAGCGGCTGCGGGTGCCCGCGATCGAGGTCAAGGCCGTGGACACCACGGCCGCCGGTGACACGTTCGTCGGCGCGCTGGCGGTCGCGCGGGCCGACGGCCTGGCCCCGGCCGAGGCGCTGCGCTTCGCCTCGGTGGCGGCGGCGCTGTCGGTCCAGCGGGCGGGCGCCAGCACGTCGATGCCGGTCAGGGCCGAGATCGAGGACGCGTTGCGGGAGCTGTCCTAGCCCGTCCTTTGACGTCCGGCCGGGCGTCAAGGGACGCCGTCACGGGCAGGTGGGGGCCATGAACCGAAAGCCCGACGATCTGCCCGCGGCGGTGGGAGGCGTGGAGGGGGAGAGCGACGTGGTCGCCGAGCGGTCCGCCTCAGGATCGCCCAGGACCCGCCGCCCCCTGTCCGCGGACCCGCCCGACGAGCTGGAGGAGCCCGTCCCGGAGGAGCCGCCCGAGGAGGACGACGAAGGCGAGGACGTCATCCGCCCCGACGCCGGCCCCACCGCCTGACCTGCCGCGTGCTGCACCCGCCGGGACCGCCTGCCCTGGCGGTCGTCAGGCGCCGGGTTGTGTGTGCAGCCGGGCGAGGGTCTGCTCCAGCTCGGCCTGCAGCAGGTCGCCGGCCGCCGTCGCGTCGCCGTCGCGGACCACCGCCACCAGCGCGGCGTGCGCGTCGTGCCCCGGATTGCGGTCGTGCCCGCGCAGCTCCAGCAGCCCCACCATGTCGATCAGCCCCTCCCGCAACGCCGGCGCGAACTCGGCGAACAGGTCCGTGAGCACCGGGTTGCCCGCCGCCGCCACGACCGCCGCGTGCAGCGCGATGTCGGCGTCGACGAACGCCGCGTCGTCCTCGTCCGCCGCCCGTTCGCGGGCCTGGAGCGCGGCCTCCATCGCCGCGACGTCCTCGTCGGTACGCCGGGCCGCCGCCAGCCTGGCCGCCTGGGTCTCGACCATCATGCGGACCTCGTAGACGTCGGTGATCGCGGCCCGCCGCAGCCGAGCCGGCCAGTCCTCGGCCGGCTCCGAGGCGATGACGAACACCCCCGAGCCCTGACGGGCCCGCACGAGCCCGGCCCCGGCCAGCGCCCGCAGTGCCTCGCGGACCGTGGACCGGCCCACCCCGAGCGTCTTGGCCAGCGCGTTCTCGCCGGGCAGCCGGGTGCCGACCGGCCAGTGGCCCTCGGTGATCTGCTCGCGCAGGTGCTGGACGGCCTGGTCGACCAGGGGGCTGCGGCGGAGGGCGCCGAGCGGCATATGCACCTCTCAGGTTGTCTGAGGACCTGTGTTGTGGTTAGTGTAGCCGCCATGTCGTCGTACGGTCTCCTTCTTCTCGGCCGCCGCGGCGGGGCCTGACCGGACCGGCACCCCGCCGCGGCGTGCGAGGTGCTGCCGGTCGTCCGACCGCCGAAGAAGGAACGAAGACGTGTACGCATGGAACCGGCAGCGCCCCAGCGCGATGCCCTCTCACCGCTACCGGCCCGCCCACGAGCGGGTCGAGGTGCCCCTGACCGGCGAGCGCGCCTGGCCCTCGCGCCGCATCACCGCCGCCCCCCTCTGGGTCCCGGTCGACCTGCGCGACGGCAACCAGGCGCTAGCCGAGCCGATGGACCCGGCGCGCAAGCGCCGCCTGTTCGACCTCCAGGTGCGCATGGGCTTCAAGGAGATCGAGGTCGGCTACCCGTCGGCCAGCAGGCTCGACTTCGACTTCCTCAGGGAGCTGGCCGAGCCCGGCGCGGTGCCCGAGGACGTGACCGTGGTGGCCTTCACCGCCGCCCGGCAGGACCTGATCGAGCGCACCTTCGAGTCGATCCGCGGCCTGCCCGACGTGGTCGTGCACCTCTACACCGCGACCGCGCCCACCTGGCGGAACGTGGTGCTCGGCCACGACCGCGACGCCCTGCGCAAGCTCGTCCTGGACGCGGCCGGCCAGGTCGCCCGCCTGGCCGACGGGCTCCCGGTGCGCTTCGAGTTCTCGCCCGAGGTGTTCAACCTCACCGAGCCCGACTACGTGCTGGAGATCTGCAACGAGCTGACCGCCCTCTGGGACGCCTCCCCGGACCGCCCGGTGATCCACAACCTGCCCGCGACCGTCGAGATCGCCACCCCCAACGTGTACGCCGACCAGATCGAGTACATGCACCGCCACCTCGACCGCCGCGACTCGGTGATCCTGTCGGTGCACCCGCACAACGACCGCGGCACCGGCGTGGCCTGCGCCGAGCTGGCCGTGCTCGCCGGGGCGCAGCGGGTGGAGGGCTGCCTGTTCGGCAACGGCGAGCGCACCGGCAACGTCGACCTGGTGACCCTCGCGCTCAACCTGCACTCCCAGGGCGTCGACCCGATGATCGACTTCTCCGCCATCGACGAGATCCGGCGCGTCGTCGAGCACTGCAACCGCCTGCCCGTGCACGACCGCCACCCCTACGCCGGCGACCTGGTCTACACCGCCTTCTCCGGCACCCACCAGGACGCCATCGGCAAGGGCCTGGCCCACCACGCCGCGCGGGCCGCCGAGCTGGGCGTGCCGCCGGAGCAGGCGCCGTGGGAGGTGCCGTACCTGCCCATCGACCCGGCCGACGTGGGACGCGGCTACCAGGCGGTCATCCGGGTCAACAGCCAGTCGGGCAAGGGCGGCATCGCGTACCTGCTGGGCGCCCGCCACGGCCTCGACCTGCCGCGCCGCCTGCAGATCGACTTCGCCGCGACGGTGCAGCGGGCCACGGACGACAGCGGCGAGGAGATCACCGCCGACGAGTTGCGGGCGCTCTTCCACGCCACCTACATCGCGCCCGGCGAGCGCTCCTGGTTCGCCTCCTGGCGCACGGCCGAGACCGCGCCGGGGACGCACGAGTTCGAGGGCGTCCTGGAGTCGGGGCGGGTGCTGCGCGGCACCGGCAACGGCCCGCTGTCCGCGCTGACCGCCGCGCTGGCCGGGGACGGCGTCGAGGTCGACGTCCTGCACTACGCCGAGCACGCCGTGGACCCGGGGACGGGCAGCAGCGCCGTCGCGTACGTGGAGGCCCGGGTCGGGGGCGTGACCGGCTGGGGCGCCGGTCAGGACACCTCCGTGCTCACCGCGTCGGTACGGGCGGTGCTGGCCGCCGTCGAGCGGCTCAGTACGTCAGGTACGTGACGCACTCGTCCCGGTACTGCAGGGTCCTCGACCGCAGCCGTCGCGGGTCGGCCAGCACGGCCCGGGAGACCGACGGCACGACGGAGCCGCGTACCGGGGCGAACAGCCGGGCCACGTCGGCGGGTGAGGCGCCCTGCGCGCCGAGCCCGGGAGCCAGGATCGGGCCGTTGAGGTCGGCCAGGGAGTGGTCGAGCGCGGGCAGCGTGGCCCCCATGACCACTCCCACCGGACCGAACGGCTCGTGACCCGCGTTGGCCGCGGCGGCCCCGGCGAGCACCAGGTCGGCCACCCGCTGCTGCAGCCCGGCCGCCGCCGGGTTGGAGGTGCGGGCCAGCACGAAGACGCCGGCGTCGTTGGCCACCGCCGAGGTGATCGCCACCTCCAGCGAGCCGAACCCCAGGTAGGGGCTGAGCGTCACCGCGTCGGCGGCCAGCGGGCTGCCCTGGTCGAGGTAGGCCTCGGCGTAGGCGGCCATGGTGGTGTCGACGTCGCCGCGCTTGGCGTCGAGCAGCACCAGCGTGCCGGCCTCGCGCAGATCGGCGATGGTGCGTTCCAGGACGGCGACGCCGCGGCTGCCCCAGCGCTCGTAGAAGGCCGACTGCGGCTTGACCACGGCGGCCACGTCGCTGATCGTGTCGGCCACCGTGCGGCTGAAGCGCTCAAGGCCTCCCGGTGAGTCGTCGAGACCCCAGGCGTCGAGCAACGCCGGGCTCGGATCGATGCCCACACAGAGCGGGCCGAATTTGTCCAGCCTGGCACGCAGGCGTGTGCCGAACGACTCGTTCATCTAGGCCCCCTTGCGACCCTAACGCACACTAACCCGCCGCCGCCGGAAGCCGGAACGCATCGGCCCCGGATGATATGGCTCGTGCCGTGGGTCTTCCGGAAGCGGGCGCCTGGGTAGATGATGCGGCATGTACGAGATCGCCCAGCGGGTGCTGGTGCTGGAGACCGTCCCGCCGCGCGAGGTGACCGTCGCCGTCGGCATGCCGTACGAGGAGGCGGGGGAGTGGTCGTGCCCGTACCGGATCGACGGGCTGGCCGGGTGGGAGCACGAGCGCCGGGCGACCGGGCGCGACTCGCTGGAGGCGGTCGAGGTGGCGCTGGCCATGGTGCGCGCGGCGCTGGCCGGCTCGCACGAGGCCAAGGAGGGCCTGCTCCGGCCGGACGACGCCCCGCCGGACCGCCAGCTCACCCGGACCGTGTACGTCAGCTGGAACAAGGAACAAGACATCGCCTATATCGCGATGAAGCACGAAATCGTGCCAGGTGAGGCGGTACGGCAGACCGTCTCGGAGGACGTCGTCCTCGACTACGGCGCCTCGGGCGACCTGCTCGGCCTGGAGCTGCTCAACGCCGCCACCCGCCTCCCCGCCGAGATGCGCCTCTGAGAGCTCCGGACGCGCGGCCGCTCAGCCCGTCAGCAGCCAGCGCCAGCGCGGCAGTTCCAGCACCACGGTGACCACCGCCAGCACGGTGACCACCGCCGCCACGACCGCGTGCCAGGCCACCCACGCCGCCGCCACCGCCACCACGAGCTGGAGGGCGACCAGCCCGACCGTCACGAACCCGGGCACGGCGACCAGCACGCTCCGCTTGTCGCCGGGCGTGGCGAACACCGTCGGCAGGCCGATCAGCACCACGACCGACAACACGGCCAGCCACACCGAACCGGGAAGCAGCGCCCACGGCGCCGCGACCCAGGCGACCAGCTCCGACGCGAACCGGAAGACGGAGGCGACCCGGTCGTCCGGACGCGGCCCGGACCGGGCGAAACGCCCCGATATGGAAGACACGAGGGCACCCTACTCCTGCCCCCCTCCCGGCCGGGATCTACGGTGGGGACGTGACCTCCGCCACCCCGCCCCGCATCGTGGCCACCGATCTCGACGGCACCCTCCTGACCTCCGCCGGCGTCGTCTCCCCGCGCACCCGGCAGGCCCTGGGCCTGGCCCGCGCCGCCGGAGCGGAGATCGTCTTCGTGACCGCCCGCCCGCCGCGCTCCATCCACGCCATCGCCGGCCAGGCGGGCCTGACCGGCCTCGCGATCTGCAGCAACGGCGCCCTCCTGTACGACCTGGCCGCCGCGCGGATCGTGGCCAGCCGCACGATCGAGCCGCAGGCCGCCAGGAAGGTCGCCGACAGCCTGGCCGCGGCCCTGCCCGGGGCGGCCTTCGCCGTCGAGACCGGCACCGGCGTGCTCACCGAGGCCGGCTACACCAGACGGGTCGAGCACGACGTGGCGCACTACCGGGAGGTGGCCTCGGCGTGCGAGGCGGGCGAGCCGATCGTCAAGCTCCTGGTGCTCTCGCCCGCGCACACCCTCGACGAGATGTCGGCCCTGGCTGCGGCGGCCGTGGGGGAGCTGGCCGAGGTCACCCACTCCGGGGTGCCGGGGCTCCTGGAGGTCAGCGCGCTGGGCGTGACCAAGGCGGGCATGCTGGCCGAGCTGTGCCTGGCACGCGGCGTCGCGCCCGCCGAGGTGGTGGCGTTCGGCGACATGCCCAACGACCTGGCCGTGCTGGCCTTCGCCGGGGCCGGTTACGCGATGGCCAACGCCCACCCGCTGGTGCTGGCCACGGCCGGGCACCGCACGTCCTCCAACGACGAGGACGGCGTGGCCGAGGTCCTCGAACGCCTCTACGGCTGACCCGGCCGGGGTTCTCGAACGCCTCTACGGCTGACCCGGCCGACGTTCTCGAACGCCTCTTTGGCTTACCCGGCCGGGGTCCGGCGCCCGCCCGCCCCCGCGGGCGGGCGCCGGGGATCTCAGGCGTCGTCGTCCGACACCCTGGACGTGCCCTCGCACCCGGTGGGGGCGCCGCTCAGCACCGGCAGCAGGCCGCCGCAGGTGCTCACCGGGAGCGACACCGGCTCGACGATCTCGTCGTTGAAGACGACCACGTCGCCGATGAGCGGTCGCGGCCCCTGGGGAGGCGCTGCGGCCGAGGCGTACGCCGGCGCCGCCGACGCCGCCCAGCCCGCGCCGGCCAGCAGCCCCGCGCCGGCCGCCAGTGCGATCGCTAGGCGGCGGCGACCCGCTCCTGCGCGACGCCGCCGGGCTGCTGGTCCCGGTGCGCCTGCTGGACGTGCCGCCCGCCCGCCATGATGCGATCCATCACGGCCAGCGCCAGCGCCGAGACCACGAAGGTGAGATGGATCAATGTCTTCCATACGAGTTCCCTGTCGGTGATGGCCGGCCGGGCGGCGTTGATGAAGATCTGCAGGAGGTGCACCCCTGAGATCCCGATGATCGCCATGGCCAGCTTGACTTTGAGGACGTTTGCATTGACATGGGACAACCACTCCGGCTGATCGGGATGGCCGTCGATGCGCAGCCGTGAGACGAAGGTCTCGTAGCCGCCGATGATCACCATGATCAGCAGGTTCGAGACCATCACGACGTCGACGAGCCCGAGGACGATCAGCATGATCGTGGTCTCCGGGGGGTTGCCGCCGAACCCGAGTTCGACCAGGTGGGCGAGTTCGACCATGAACCGCCACACGTAGACGACCTGAGCGACGATCAGCCCGAGGTAGAGCGGCGCCTGTATCCACCGGCTGAGGAACATGACGTAGCCGATGTGCTCCAGCGTGTTCCGCGGCCGGGGAGCGGACCCGGTCTCGGCCACGGTCAACTGTGGTGGCCTCACTACGACGTGAAGATGTTGACCCGGTCGACGATGGCCTGGACATTGATGTTCCCCGGATCGTTTCGGCCCCCTGACCCGAGGGCGATTGGGGGAACGGCGGCCGCCGCCGCCAGAGCGAGGACCGCTGCGCTGGTCAGGATTCGGAACTTCAATGGGGACTCCTCGACTGCTGCTGGTCGGGCACGGGGATTGCGCTGTCGGAGCTGTCGGAGCTGTCGGAGCTGTTGGAGGGGGCAGGGCCGGTGGCGGGGGTGCGGCGTGGCCCGCCGCACCGCCCGCGCGGTGGCCGGCCGGTCAGGGATGCAGGCAGCCCGCCGCGGGGATCTCGGTCGGCGCCTGGGGGGCCGCCGGGTCCACCAGAGCGGCCAGGCCGGCGGCGGCCTCGGCCGCGCACGGGACCGCGGTGGCGGGATCGACGACGGCGTACGCGGGCGCCGCGAAGAGGGCGGCGGCGAGGGCCGCGGTCAGCGCGCCTCCGATGACGGCGGCGCGGCGGCGTTGGACGTCAGGCATGAGTACCTCCTGGGGATGGTGGGATCAACCACCGACTTGCTACCCAGAGTAATTACTCAGTAACGCTGCGTTAAAGAATCCTCATGAAGCAGGGGAGTTCGAGTCCGTCCAGCGGTCCTGGGCGTCCATGACGTCCTCGGCGTGGTCGTGGGCCCACACGCCGAACGCCTCGATCGGGCCGAGCAGGGAGCGGCCCAGGTCGGTCAGCGCGTACTCGACGCGGGGCGGGGCCTCGGCGTAGGCGCGGCGGGCGACCAGCCCGTTGAACTCCAGGCGGCGCAGTGTCTCCGTGAGCACCTTGGGGCTGATCCCGCCGATCTGCGCGCGCAGCTCCCCTGGACGGCAAGGGCCGTGGCGCAGCGACCAGACGACGACCGCGTTCCAGGTGTTGGCGATCAGGTCGAAGGCCAGTCTGGCCTGGCAGTCGGCGATGAACACGTAACGCCTCCGATAGGCACCGATCGGTGCGTGACGGGATTTCTAGAGTCCTTGTCCTAGTAAAGCCCTTTCGCAGCACGGAGGACGACATGAAGATCGGGATCCTGGGCGCCGGCGGCATGGCCGACGCGCTCGGCACGCAGTGGATCAGGGCCGGGCACGAGGTGACGGTCAGCGGACGCGACCCCGAGCGCGCCCGTGCCCGCGCGGAGAGCATGAACGCCCAGGCCGGCCGCCCGGGGGCGCGGTCGGGGAGCTGGGCGGAGGCGGCCGCGTCCGGCGAGGTGGTGATGGTGGGCGTCCGGGAGGCGGGGCTGGGCGACGTGCTGGCCGCCGCCGGCCCGGCCCTGCGCGGCAAGCCGATCATCGACGTGACGAACGCCGCCGCCCCCGACAGGTACGACGTCACGCGTCCGCTCGCCCGCCGGATCGCCGACCTCACGGGCGGGCACGTGGTGAAGGCGTTCAACCTGTGCCACGTGGACGTGTGGCGGATGACGCCGCCCGTGTTCGACGGCCGCCCGCTGGCGGTGCCCCTGTGCGGTGACGACGTCCGGGCGCTCGACCTGGTCCGGGGCCTGGTCCGCGACCTGGGCTGCACCCCGCTGGACGGCGGCGGCCTGGACCGGGCCGTGCAGCTGGAGGCGACGGCCGCGTTCGTGATCGGGCTCTGGTTCGGCGGCGCGGACGCCCAGGCGATCCTGCCCCCGCTGGCCTCCTCGGGGGCGCACGACCCGGCGTGAGCGTACGGCCCGGCGTGAGCGTACGACGCTGGGCGTAGCGAGGATGACGACGGGCGGCGGATGCCCGGCTCCGGCGGCGGCGCGATCCTGGGGGCGTCCACCCGAGGTCGAAGGAGAGTCCAGTGGTCACCCAGGTCGTCAAGGGGAGCGGGCATCTGACCGCGTTCAAGGCCCTCGCCACGCTCAGCATGCTGGCGGTGCTCCTGCAGGCCGTCACGGCGGGGCAGCTCATGAGCGGGGCCGGCGCGGGCCTGCACGGGGCCGGGGCGGGCGCCGTCCACCTGCTCGGGCTGCTCCAGCTCGTCGCGGCCGTGCTGCTGTGGCGGCCGGGGCGCGGCGCGGGCTGGCCCGCGCTGGTCAGCCTGGGGGTCCTGCTGCTCGGGTTCCTGCAGTCGATGCTCGGCGGGTCGGGGGCGGTGGCCGCGCACGTGCCGCTGGGCATGACGATCTTCGGGCTCAGCGTGTGGCTCGTCGCCTGGGCCTGGCGCCGCTGACCCTGCGCCGCCCCCGGCACTGACTCCCGACGCCGGCCTTCCCGCGCCGGCCTTCCCGCGCCGGCCCTCGGGCCCCGGCCTTCCCGGCGGGGCCGGTCGAGGGGGCGGTCAGGTCCCGGCGGGGTGGCGGGCCAGGTGGTCGGCCTGGCGCACCGGCTCGGGGAGGCGGTAGCGCGGCGTGAGCAGCAGGGTCTGGGACGTGGCGGTGTCCAGGCCGATGCGGTGGCCCTGGGAGACGTAGACCGGTTTGGTGTCCCGCCGCGTGCGCAGCGCCCTGCCCACCGTGACGCCCTCGTGGACGATCGGCGTCCAGTCCCCGCGCTCCCGGCCGGGCGGCTCGTGCTCGCCCACGAACGGCGTCTTGGCCACGCCGAGCGCGGGCAGGCCGGTCAGCACGCCGAGATGGCAGGCCAGGCCGAAACCGCGCGGGTGAGCCAGCCCGTGGCCGTCGCAGACCAGCAGGTCGGGGGAGACGGCGAGCCGTTCGAGCGCCTCCACCAGGGTGGGCAGCTCGCGGAAGGCGAACAGGCCGGGCACGTAAGGGAAGGCGGCCCGGCCGTGGGCCACCGCCCGCTCGACCGGTTCCAGCGTCGCCGCGTCCAGGACGACCACCGCCGCCGTCACCTCGTCGTCGCCGTGGTAGTGCACGTCGAGACCGGCCACCAGGGCGAAGTCCGTGGGCCCGGCGAGCTCCACGCGGCCGCGCAACCGGTCCTGGACGGCCTCGGCCTCGGCCGCGTCGGCCGGCCAGGCGTGAAGTCTGTCTACCCGCATTCCCCCCACGTTAGGGCCATTCGTCCCACGCCCCGGCCACCGCCCGCCCCACCCGCCCCGCCCGCCCCGGCCCGTGGGGCACGCCGGGCCGCAGAGCGCCTCCGACTGCGAAGGCGGGCGGTCAGGCGCAGACGGACTGCGAAGGCGGTAGGTCAGGCGTGGACGATCTTGGCGAAGCGGGTCGCCACCTCGCGCCAGATCGGCGTGGAGACCGGCTCGTCGGCCACCGCGCCCGCGTAGACCTCCGCGGGGTCGAAGCCGTCGGGCGTCCACTCGCGCACGCGCGCGGGCAGCACCTCGGGATGGAACTGCACCCCCCACGCCCGCTCGCCCACCCGGAACGCCTGGTAGGGGCAGGCGCGCGTCTCGGCCAGCCACACCGCGCCGGCGGGCAGCCGGGTGACGGCGTCCCTGTGGTGCTCGATGGCGGGCACCACCGGCGGCAGGCCCTGGAACAGCGGGTCGCCTTCCGCCTCGGGCCGGATCGTGACCGGCAGGCTGCCGTTCTCCGGCGCGCCGGTGTCGCCGGTCACCTCGCCGCCGGCCACCTCGGCCAGCATCTGGCCGCCCAGGCAGATGCCGAACAGCGGCACGCCGTCCGCCAGCGCCTGGCCCACCAGCCGGCGGGCATCGGCCAGCCACGGGGCCCGGTCGTCCTCGGAGGGCAGGTAGCCGCCGCCGAGCATGATCATGGCGTCGTGCCGGTCCAGCCGGTCGGGCAGCGGGGCGCCCTCGTGCGCGAGCACCACGTCGAGCCGCAACCCGGCCTCCTCCAGCCAGTCGCCGAGCCGGCTCGGGCCGCCGCTCCTGCTGTTCTGCACGATCAGGACGTCACCCATCGATGGTCTCCACTCTCGGATGTCGGGGCTCAGGGCAGGTTCGCCGCGCGGGCGGTGTGGCGCAGCAGCAGCGCGGTCGTCACCGGGCCGACGCCGCCGGGCACCGGGGTCAGCGCGCCGGCCACCTCCGCGACCGCCGCGAAGTCGACGTCGCCGGTGAGCCCGCCGTCGTCGGTCGGGTTGGTGCCCACGTCGATGACCACCGCGCCCGGCGCGACGTGCGCGGCGCCGATCAGCCCGGCGCGGCCGACCGCGGCCACCAGCACCTCGGCCCCGGCGGTGACGGCGGCCAGGTCGCGGGTGCGCGAATGGCAGACGGTGACCGTGGCGTGCCGGTCGAGCAGCAGATGGGCCAGCGGCTTGCCGACCACGGTCGAGCGGCCGACGACCACCGCCCGCCGCCCTTCGAGCGGCACCTCGTAGTGGTCGAGCAGGGCCATGACGGCCGCCGCCGTGGCGGGCGGGAACGCGGGCAGCCCGGCGGCCAGGCGGCCGAGCGAGAGCGGGTTCGCGCCGTCGACGTCCTTGCGCGGGTCGATGGCGGCGGCCAGCTCCTGCGCCGAGGCCCCGGCGGGCAGCGGCGTCTGGAGCATGACCCCGTGGACGGCGTCGTCGGCGCTGAGCCCGGCCAGCGTCTCGTGGATCCTGCCGGGGTCGGCGCCGGCGCCGAGGTCGACGATGTCGCAGGCGACGCCGACGCCCGCGGCGGCCTTGGCGATCGAGCGGACGTACCACAGGCTGGCCTCGTCGGCCGTGGCGACCACGACGGCCAGTCTGGGCTGCGGCCCGGCGGCGGCCTCGGCCTGCGTCTGGGCCTTGATCGCGGTGGCCAGGTCGCGGCCGGTCAGCGTCCTCATCGGGCGATCTCCTCGCGTACCCCGGCGGTGATCCGGTCGGCCGTGGCGACGGCCGCCTCGACGCCCGCCAGGCGGGCCGTCAGCTCCTCGCGGACCTGCTCGTCCTTGATGCCCCGCAGGTTGACCTCGACGTTCACCCGGGCGGTGGTGAGCGCGGCGCGGGCGGCCTCGGCGGCGGCGGCGACGTCGGTGACGACGTTGCGGTTGCCGATCGGCAGCAGCAGCTCGCAGAGCTCGACCAGGCGCGTGGCGGCCGCCACCACCAGGGCCGGGGGCTCGGCCGCGCCGGCCAGGGCGCGGGCGATGGAGACGCTGCGCTCCTCGCCCTTGGGCAGCCGGTAGGCGTCGGAGACCGCGGTGAAGGCCGCCGCGTCCTCCTCGGCCAGCCGCAGCGTCCGCGCGCGGAGGGCGTCGGTCTCCTCGATCACCGCGGCGACCGTCTGGGCGTGTTCGGCGTACCGCTCGCCGGTGGTGTAGCGGGCCACCATGCCGAGCAGCGCCGCGGACTGGGCCGCGTGCAGGGCGGCGGTGGCCCCGCCGCCGGGGGCGGGCACCTTGTCGGCCAGCTCGGCCAGGAAGTCGACGATCTTCGAGTCGCGCATGGCCGCATTCTGCCAGGCCCGGCCGGGCTCACTCGCGGTGCATCGGCCTGGTGACGTCGTGCGGCGTGCCCTGCGGCAGGTACGGCGACCCCGCCGAGCCGTACTCGGAGGCGTAGGCCGACGGCCGCGCCGGGGACCGCCACCGCGACGGGAAGGCCGACACGACCAGCAGCGCCACGCCGAGGAACAGCATGACCCCGGTGTAGATCGTGGTCTGCAGGCCCGCTCCCAGGCTGCCGGTGACCAGCCCGTCGGGGAGGACGCGGAACCCGGCGCCCAGCTCCACCGCG
Source organism: Nonomuraea sp. NPDC001684 (assembly GCF_053596515.1). NCBI lineage: Bacteria > Bacillati > Actinomycetota > Actinomycetes > Streptosporangiales > Streptosporangiaceae > Nonomuraea > Nonomuraea sp. NPDC001684. Next base: position 3,843 of record NZ_JBSFGJ010000073.1, on the reverse strand, counting down.
GGCACCAGGCCGAGCGCGGTGTAGGCCAGTCCGCCGAGCAGCGAGGCGATCGGTGACAGGCGCGAGCCGGCCAGGAACGCCAGACCGGCCCCGGCCGCCGCGATCACGGCCAGCCCGATCCAGGAGACCCTGAACCGCGTGGCCATGGTCAGGCCGAGCTCGCCGATGCCGTACATGAGGCAGGCGGCGATCAGCGGCGGAAGCAGCAGCCCCGCGACCACTCCCAGACCATGACGGGCACCGTTGGACATGATTAACCCCGTTTGTTCGGCTTGGGCACCAACCTACCCTGATCGCCGGATCAGTGCTTGATCGTGTACTTGTCGCCGTACACCTTCCAGGTCAGCGGCGGCCTGAGGTCGAGGTTGCCCTTCCTCAAGAAGACGCGCTGCATGGTGTCGACCCGGGTGGTGTCGTCGTGGGCGTCCTCGGCCTTCATCGCCGCCTTCCTGGCGTCCAGGAACGCGTTGAGGTAGGCCACCTCGTCGCCGCCGCGGGCGGGGGAGGCGGCCTTGGCCAGCGCGGCCTTCCTGATGCCGCCGAAGCTCAGCTTGTCGGAGCCGGGGCCGTGCATGACCATGGCGTCGTAGTAGGCGAACTGGCCGAGCGCCCGCAAACCGTCCTTCTTGGCCCGGCGGACGGCCGGGTCGAAGTAGACGCGGTCGCGCTCGTGGTCCTGGGCCCGACGGAAGACGGGGTCGGCCGCGGCCTTCTTCCAGTCCTTGACGAACGGCTTGCCGAGGCCCTCGTGGGAGTCGGTGCCGTTGACCCTGCGCAGCGCGGGCAGGTACTTGGCCAGCACGTTCGAGGGGTTGCGCCGGGTGTAGAGCTCGACCAGCTCCAGCATGTCGCCGGTGCCGGAGCAGAAGCCGATGATGCCCGCGGTGTAGCCGCGTTCGTCCTTGATGTCCTCGATGTAGCCGTACTGGGCCTTCCAGTCCAGCGAGGAGTTCTCCGCGCTGGACACCAGCTGCATGGCGATGTCCTTCTTGTGTGGGTTGTTGAGGTCTGCGGGGGAGACGCAGGTCACGGCAAGGGACAGCGAGAGGCATGTAGCGGTCAGCACCGCTGCAAACTAGCGCAGTGGGCGCAAAGCCGCGAGTTGCTCCGCGAACGGGACGACCTCGTCGTCGGCCCCGCCCCCGCCTTCTTCCTCAGCCGTGACCGGGCGGGGAGCGCGGCCCGCCAGCAGGCCGACCAGCTCGCCGGCGGCCCGGTCGATGCGCTCGCCGAGCCCGTCGGTGAAGGAGTCGCCGCCGCCGCCCCAGTCCTCCGAGGCGGCGTAGACGGCGGTGGGCACGACCACGGCCCGCAGGTAGGCGAACAGCGGGCGCAGCGCGTGCTCCAGCACGAGCGAGTGGCGGGCGGTGCCGCCCGTGGCGGCGATCAGCACGGGCGTGCCCGCCAGGGCCGTGTTGTCCAGGACGTCGAAGAACGACTTGAACAGCCCGCTGTAGGAGCCGCTGAAGGTCGGCGTGACCGCGATGAGCCCGTCGGCCTGCGTCACGGCCTCGACCACCTCGCGCAGCCGGGCGCCGGGGAAGCCGGTCACCAGGTTGTTGGCGATGTCCACGGCCAGGTCGCGCAGCTCGACCACGCGCACCTCGGCCGCGCCGTCCAGCCGCCGCCGGGTGGCCTCGGCCAGCCGGTCGGCGAGCAGGCGGGTGGAGGACGGCTGGGTCAGGCCGGCCGTGACGACGACGAGCTTCATGGGGGGATCTCCTTCCCTGGAGGGGTCAGACCTCGACGGCCTGGGACGTGCGGGCCTGGACCAGCGAGGCGTGCGCCGGCGCGTCCGGGACGCCGGCCGGGCGGTCCTTGGCCATCTCCTTGCGCAGCACCGGCACGACCTCCTCGCCCAGGATGTCGAGCTGCTCCAGCACGGTCTTCAGCGGCAGGCCGGCGTGGTCCATGAGGAACAGCTGGCGCTGGTAGTCGCCGAAGAACTCGCGGAACTCCAGCGTCCGGTCGATGACCTGCTGCGGGCTGCCCACGGTGAGCGGGGTCTCGGCGGTGAACTCCTCCAGCGACGGCCCGTGGCCGTACACGGGGGCGTTGTCGAAGTAGGGGCGGAACTCGCGGACCGCGTCCTGGGAGTTCTTGCGCATGAACACCTGGCCGCCCAGGCCGACGATCGCCTGCTCAGGCGTGCCGTGCCCGTAGTGGGCGTAGCGCCGGCGGTAGAGGTTGATCAGGCGGATGAAGTGCTCCTTGGGCCAGAAGATGTTGTTGGCGAAGAAGCCGTCACCGTAGTAGGCGGCCTGCTCGGCGATCTCCGGACTGCGGATCGAGCCGTGCCACACGAACGGCGGCACCCCGTCGAGCGGGCGCGGCGTGCTGGTGAACCCCTGCAGGGGGGTGCGGAAGCGGCCCTCCCAGTCGACGACGTCCTCGCGCCAGAGCTGGTGCAGCAGCGCGTAGTTCTCCACGGCCAGCGGGATGCCCTGGCGGATGTCCTGCCCGAACCACGGGTAGACCGGCCCGGTGTTGCCACGGCCCAGCATGAGGTCCACCCGGCCGTCGGCCAGGTGCTGGAGCATGGCGAAGTCCTCGGCGATCTTGACCGGGTCGTTGGTCGTGATCAACGTCGTGGCGGTGGACAGGATCAGCCGCTCGGTCCTGGCCGCGATGTAGCCGAGCATGGTGGTCGGCGAGGACGGCACGAACGGCGGGTTGTGGTGCTCGCCCGTCGCGAACACGTCGAGGCCGACCTCCTCGGCCTTGAGCGCGATCGCCACCATCGCCTTGATCCGCTCGTGCTCGGTCGGGGTCCTGCCGGTGGTGGGGTCGGTGGTCACGTCGCCCACGCTGAAGATTCCGAACTGCACTTTAGTCACCATCCATGACTGTTGAATCTTTGACAGGTACCGTAGCGTCCCGGCCTCCGCCGTTATTCCATCATCCCGGTCAGGCGCCCGCACGGGCGCGGAAGGCCGCGGCCTTGGCGCGGTTGCCGCAGCCGCGCATGTCGCACCAGCGGCGGGTGCGGCGGTGGGAGGCGTCGACGTACAGGCGGGTGCAGGGGTCGGCCTCGCACTCGCGGATCAGCTCCGCCTGCGGGCCGCCGAGCAGCTCGATCGCCGCGCGCGCCGTCGTGGACAGCGCGCCGGGCAGGCCGCCGCCGCGCCGCAGGCCGCGCTCTTCGAGCGCGACGTCCGCGGGCGGGCGCCGGGCGGTCTCGTTGAGCAGGTCGCGGTCGGCCCGGTCGTACGGGCTGCCCTCGCGGGCGGCCGTGGCCAGCCGGTAGATCGCCTCGCGCAGGGCCGACGCCCGCGCCAGGTCGTCGTCGCCGGTCTCGGGCGGCTCGTCGAGGAGCCCGGCGGCGACCGGCCAGCGGGCCAGGTCGGCGGGGGAGGCCAGCAGGTCGATGCGCGCGCCCCGGCGGTGGCCGATGGTGCCGGCGAGGTCGAGGCCGAGGTTGCCGCTGACGAAGGTGAAGTCCACGACGCCCATCGTAACCGCGTTGACAAGTTACTTCCGGCGCTGCCAAGGTTTCTAACCATTGAATCCGGTTACTTTGGGGGCATCGTGGCGACACTCATCACCGTCGGCGGCGGGACGCGCCGGTTCGGCGCGCGGCACCGATGGGTCGTGCTGTCCGTGGGCGTCGGCGCCCAGGCCAGCTTCTCGGCCATGTTCTCCGGCATCCCGCTGACCGCGGTCTCCATGCGCTCGGGCTACCACCTGTCGCTGGGCTCGCTCGGCCTGGTCCTGTCCTGCCTGGGGCTGGGCGTGGCCGCCTCCGACATCGCGTGGGGCATGCTCACCGACCGCTGGGGCGACCGCCGCGTGCTGCTGGCCGGGCTGACCGCCACGGGCGCGCTGCTGGCGGTGATGGCCGCC
>NZ_JBSFGJ010000072.1:0-30222 GCF_053596515.1 Nonomuraea sp. NPDC001684 | reverse complement strand
CGAACGGGAGCTGACCCCGCCGCCGCTGTTCATCACCGTCCAGCACACCATGCCGGGCCCGGACCACGTCACCGACGCCGTGCGCCCGTACTGGTCGGCGGGCAGCGCGGTCAGCCAGGCGTCGACCAGGCCCAGCAGGCGCGGGTCGTGCACCAGGAGCAGGCCGCCGCCGGACAGGAACCCCTCGACCCAGGCCGCCGCCCTGACCGGGGTCTGCCCCCGGGACATGGCCCTGGACATGCGGTCGCCCGCGTCGGCGAGCTCGCCGCAGTCGAGCAGGACGCGGGTGAGCCGGCCCTCGATGAGCCCGTGCAGGTCCTGCCGGTCGGCGATGCCCCGCAACGTGCCCAGCCACCGGGCCCGCGGCGAACCGCCCGCCCCGCCCTCGCCGTCCGCGTCCCCCGCGCCACCGCCGCCGTCCGCGTCCGCCGCGGGACCCTCGCCGTCCGCGTCCGCCGCGTCGCCGCCGCCGTCCGCCCCGGCCCCGTCGGCCGCGTCGGCCGCCATGGGCGGCGGCGGGGCGGTGGGGGGTTCGGTGAGCAGGGCGACGGCGGCGTGCACGGCGTCGACGTGTTTGAGCAGCTCGGCCGCCGCGTCGTCGTCGAGCGCGGTGACCGCGACCGGCAGCCCGACGCAGATCCGGTCGAGCATCGAGCGCACGATCACCGCCAGCCCCTCGGCCGAGGTGCCGCGCACGTCGCCGTACCGGTGGGCGCGGACCATCGCGGGCAGCGCCGCCATCAGCTGGGTGACGTCGGTGTCCAGCGCCGCCTTGGCCGACAGCGCGGCGAGCACGCCGGGCAGCGCCTGCGGCAGGTCGGCCAGCAGGCACTGCTCCACCAGCGCGGTCAGGTCGGCGAGCGTCGCCGACGCGGCCCCGGCCAGGTCGCGGGCGCGCCGCGCGGCCGCGGCGGCGACGGTGGTGCCGAGGGCGGCGTGCTCGATGAGCGCGAGGTCGTGCTCGGGCCGCCACTGCAACGTCCAGGACTCGCGGAACGTGCCCTTGCCGCGCGCCTGCCCCGGCGTGCCCCAGCCCACCTCCAGCAGCCGCAGCCGGTGCAGCAGGTGGCTGCGCTCCAGGTCGAGCGGCTTGCGCAGGTCGAGGTCGAGCTCCCGGTCGAGGGCCTCGGGCCGCAGCTTCAGCCGCCGCCGCTGCTCGCGCAGGTCGCGCTGGAGCGGGACCATCGGGGTGCCGTCGGTGACGTGGCCGAGCCGGTCGCCGACGACCATCCGCCGCTGGATCAGCTCGACGGCCAGGTCGTCGCCCTCGCACAGCACCGCCCTGGCCGCCTCGGTCACCTCGCCCAGCCCGGCCAGCGGCCGGCCGCGCAGCCCGGCCAGGGTGTCGGCCAGGCGGACGGACTCGATGACGTGCGCGGAGGAGACCGGCAGCCCCTCCTCGCGCAGCACGGCGGCGGCCTCGGTGAGCCAGCGCTCGACCGGCCGGTCGGGGGCGGTGAACAGGTGGTGGTACCAGCCCGGCGAGGTGATGCCCGCGCCGTAGCCGCTCCAGGAGGCCAGCCGCCCGTACGTCCAGGGCACCCACGTCAGCTCGGCCTTCACCTTCGGCATGCCGCGCAGCAGCGCGTTGTCGGCGGCGGCCGGGGGCAGCGGCTCGGCGAGCGCGGGCACGTGCCAGGCGCCGCAGACCACCGCGATCGTGCCGAACCCCTCCTTGATCGCGGCCCGCAGCGCCTTGCGCATGTACGCCTCGCGCCTGGCCTCCCGGCCGACCGGCACATGGCCCTCGCGCACGGCGGCCATGGCCTCGGCGATCACCTCGAACGGGGTGTCGCCGCGGTGCTCGACGACGTCCTCCCACCAGCGTTCCGGGTCGTCGTGCCCGGCCGCGGCGGCCAGCGCGCCGATCGGCTCGGCCCGCAGCCCGTCGCCGGACTCGTCGTGCTCCTCGTCGTGCTCCTCGTCGTGCTCCTCGTCGTCGGCCAGGGAGTGGGCGGCGGGCAGGTCGCAGAAGCGCACCGGGACGCCGGCCGCGACGCCGTACAGGATCGCCTGCCATTCGGGCGAGAACTGCGCGAACGGCCAGAACGCGGCCCTGGCCGGCGCGCCGGGCACATGCGCGAGCAGCGCGACCGGCGGCTCCAGGTCGGGGGCGAGTGCCACGATCGCGTCGGCCTCCGGCGGCCCCTCGACGAGGATCGCGTCGGGGCGCAGGCGTTCGAGCTCGCGCCGCAGCGCGCGGGCCGAGCCGGGGCCGTGGTGGCGCACGCCCAGCACGGAGACGGCGCTCATGACACCTCGCGGCAGGCGCGGTAGAAGTCGCGCCAGTCGGGACGCTCGCGCACCACGGTCTCCAGGTACTCGCGCCACACCACCCGGTCGGAGACCGGCTCCTGCACCACCGCGCCGACGATCCCGGCCGCGACGTCGGAGGGCCGCAGCACGCCGTCGCCGAAGTGGGCGGCCAGCGCGATGCCGCTGGTGAGCACCGAGATCGCCTCGGCGGTGGACAGGGTGCCGCTCGGCGACTTGACCTTGGTGCGGCCGTCCTCGGTGACGCCGGCGCGCAGCTCGCGGAAGACGGTCACCACGCGCCTGATCTCGGCCAGGCCGGTGGAGGTCTCGGGCAGCTCCAGCGAGCGGCCGAGCTGGGTGACGCGGCGCGCGACGATGTGCACCTCCTCCTCGGCGCTGGCGGGCACGGGCAGCACGACGGTGTTGAACCGGCGGCGCAGGGCGCTGGACAGCTCGTTGACGCCCCGGTCGCGGTCGTTGGCGGTGGCGATGACGTTGAAGCCGCGCTCGGCCTGGACCTCGCGGTTGAGCTCGGGGATCGGCAGCGTCTTCTCCGACAGGACGGTGATCAGCGCGTCCTGGACGTCGGAGGGCATGCGGGTCAGCTCCTCGACGCGGGCGACCCGCCCCTCGGCCATGGCCCGCATCACCGGCGAGGGGGTCAGCGCCTCGAACGAGGGGCCCTCGGCCAGCAGCCTGGCGTAGTTCCAGCCGTACCGGACGGCCTCCTCGGCGGTGCCCGCGGTGCCCTGGACGAGCAGCGTCGAGTCGCCGCTGACGGCGGCGGCCAGATGCTCCGACAACCACGTCTTGGCCGTGCCGGGCACGCCGAGCAGCAGCAGCGCGCGGTCGGTCGCGAGCGTGGCGACGGCGACCTCGACGATGCGGCGGGCGCCGACGTATTTGGGGGTGACGCGGTCGTCGTCGCCCAGGATGTAGCGGGTCACCGCCCACGGCGACAACTTCCAGCCGGGGGGCCGGGGGCGGTCGTCGTCCTTGGCCAGGTAGGCCAGTTCCTCGGCGTACTGGTCTTCGGCGTGGGGACGCAGGACGGTCATGCGAGCTCCTTGTACATGTCGGCACGGAAACGCAGGAGGGCGGCGACCTGCTGGATCGGCGCCACCGGCGAGTAGCTCTCAGCCAGCGGGAACAGCGCGGGGTCGATGTGCTCGCCCGCCAGCTTGACCAGCTCGCCGAGGTTCCACGGCTGGACGGCCGCCACCTTGACGATCTTGTGCAGGACGGCCGTGGCCAGGCCCTCACGCCAATGGGACGAGACGCCGCCGAGCACCATGATCAGCTGGCTGTCGAGGTCGTGCTTGTGGACGAAGCCCGCGGCGAGCTCCTGCTGCTCGGCGGGCGGGAGCGCTTCGAGCAGGTCGGCGATCGGGTCCCAGCCGAACATCGCGCGCGCCCACTCGGGGTCCTTCTGCAGCACCGCGGCCCGGACCCAGGCGGCCTTCACCTCGGCGTCCCAGTCGGGGATGCGCATCTTCAGCAGCGCGGACGGCGGCCGGCCCCAGAAGCCCAGCGGGGCGCGGGCCAGGATCTGCTGCAGCCACCAGGCCCGCTCGCCGATGCCGCGCGGCGGCTTGGGACGCACGCCGTCGCGCTCCATCGCCCGGTCGCACTCCAGGGGCGCCTCGACGGCGATGGCCGAGCCGGAGATCGACACGCAGGCGCGGGCCCGCTCGGCCATGCGCCTGGACAGGCGGGAGCCGGGCAGCCGGGTCAGCAGGTTGGCGGCGGCCTGGCGGACCTCCCGGCGGCGGTCGTCGAGCGCGGCCTCCAGGAACGGCTCGTCGCCCATGGCGAGCCCGTCGGCCAGCAGCTCGACGAACTCGGCCCGGTCGTCGGGCGTCTCCCGCTCCCAGGTGCTCTCCAGCAGTTCCCTGGCCGCGGCGGGGTCGGCGGCGCGCAGGGCGCGCAGGTGGGCGCGGCGGTCGGCGGGGCCGCCGAGCTCCCAGGTCTCGCCGGTGGGCTCCGCCAGCAGGTAGCCCCACGCCGGGTTGAGGCCGGCCAGCCAGCGGCCGCGCTGCCCGGCCAGCACGCCCAGGTGGGCGCGGATCGAGCGGTCGCGCCGGCCTCGTTCGAGCAGGTCGGGCAGCACGTCGCAGGGCACCCTGCGGCCGGTCGCGGCGGCCGCGGCCAGCCATTCGGGCAGCAGGCGGTCGTAGTCGCCGCCCATGATCCGGACCAGCCGCTCGGCCGCGCGCCTGCCCACGGCGGGCAGCTCCTCGGCCGGGGCGGGGGACGGCGGCGCGACCTCGACCGGGCCGCGGCCCGCGCGCCGCCGGGCCGTCTCGACGGCGGCGTCCGCCAGCAGGTCTCCCCGGTACGGCCTGCGGTCGGTGCCCACCAGGGCCGTCGAGGCCAGGTCGTCCCAGGTCACAGGAGCACCGCCGTTCCGTCGTCGTCGTAGGTGGTGAGCGGGCGCAGGCCCTGCGGCGTCCATTCGGCGGCCAGCGTGACGGGACGGCCGCCCGAGACGGCGATCAGCCGCCAGGGGTCGCGGGCCCGGGGATGCAGCGGCAGCCCGCCGACCGCCGTGCGGCCGGGGACGACGCCGGCCAGCACGAGCGGCCACGACTCGGTCCAGGGATCGTCGGCCAGCACCCGCGCCACCTCCTCCAGCGCCTCGCCGGCCGGCACCCCGGCCGGCAGGGCGCCCTCGCCGGGAAGGGGGTCGGTGTCGTGGCGGGCGGCGACGAGGGCGCGCAGGGGCGCGGCGCCGGGGTAGAAGGCGAGGTCGGCGTCGATCGTGGTGCCCGTGACCAGCGAGGCGTCGAGGGCCTGGCCGGGCGGGGCGAAGGAGAGGATCAGCGCCGCCCGGCCGGTGGCGCGGCCCTTGAGCCAGACGCGGCGGGCGGTCAGCCGGTCGTGCTCGTCGTCGCGGCGGCCGAGCACGTGCCAGTGGTCGCGCACCGCCGGCCCGGCCAGCACCTCTTCCCGGGTGACCGGGAAACCGGTGCGGATGCGGACGGTCTCGGCCAAGGGCGCGGGCAGCTCGGCGCGGCGGCGGTGGGCGACGGCGAGCAGGTTGATCAGCGCGTACTCCTCCAGGAGCCGGCCGGGCCAGTCGTCCTCCGCGCGCACCTGGGTCAGCCGGGACACCAGGCCGGCGACGCCGGGGGCCTGGGCGTCGATGAGGCGCTTGGCCAGGCCGTCCCAGTCGTGCTCGGCGGAGGACGCGAGGCCCTGGCGGATCTGGTCGGCCAGCCAGCGCTCCAGCTCCGCCAGCCCGGCCCCCACCCGCGCCTGCCGCACCGACTCCGCCTTCCCCACGCCCGCCGCCCCAGCCCCAGCCCCAGTCGTGGGCGCGGCGGCATCGTCGCGGGAGGTCTCGGCGCGGGCCGCGGACCTGGCGGCGCGCTCGGCGCGGCCGTCGAGCCACTCGGTGACCCACTGCGGCGCGGCCTCCTCGGCGGGCACGCCGTCGGCCGACCACAGCAGCAGCAGGCCCAGCGCGTGTTGGCAGGGGAACTTGCGGCTGGGGCAGCTGCACCGGTAGGCGGGCTCGGTCAGGTCGACGCACGCCAGGTAGGGCTTGGACCCGCTGCCCGCGCACTCGCCGTAGAGGACGCTGCCCGTCGTGCCGCGCGAGGACCACTTGCCCGCCGCGGCCACCCCCTGAGCCGCCTTCCTGGACGACGCGTCGGGGGCGAGGGCGAGCACCTGATCAAGGCTCCACCGTTCGATCACCTGCCGCAGACTAGCCAGGCCGACCGACAGTTCGCGCGGCGGGCGGCCCGTCCGCCGGACGCGGTCCCGGCGCGCCCCGGGCCCTCATAAGATCGGCCATGTGGAGCTGAGGATCTATCCCGACGGCGCGCCCACCGAGGTCGCCGACGAGGCCGCCGCCCTGGCGCTGGCCGCCGCGCTCGACGGCCAGGCCGTCCTCGACGGCACCCGTTTCCTGCGGCGCGACGTCACCGGCGCGCCCGTCGCCTTCGCCGAGCGGCCGCCCGTGGCCGCCGCGCTCGACCTGCTCCCCCATCCGGAGGGCGGCTGGTACCGCGAGACCTGGCGCTCGCCCGTCACGGTCCGGCCCGACGGCTATCCGGGGCCGCGCGCGAGCGCCACCGGCATCTACTTCCTGCTGCAGCCGGGCGAGGAGTCCGTCCCGCACGTCGTCAGGTCCGACGAGGTGTGGCTGTGGCACCGGGGCGGCCCGCTGAGCCTGACCGTGGGAGACCGCGACGTCGTCCTGGGCCCGCTGGTCGAGCGGGGGCAGGTGCCGCAGGCGGTCGTGCCCGGCGGCGTGTGGCAGTCCGCGCGCCCGGCGGGTGACGAGGCGGTGCTGGTGAGCTGCGTCGTGTCGCCGGGGTTCGACTTCGCCGATTTCACCGCGTGATCGTAAAGATCGTCTTATATAGAAGGCATGCCGGGCATCGAGGCGGCCCTGACCGCCGCTGGGAAGAGCGTCGCGGAGCGCGCCATGCGCGAATGGCTGGCCGTCCGAGCCGCGCGCAAAGACCGGACGAGTGAGCTGAAGGACCTGGTCCAGAGCGGCTTTCGCGACCGGCTGGCGCCTCGCAAGATCGACAACCAGCTCCAGGGCATCGCGCTGGCCGTCGAGGGGCGGCTGTCGCGCCTCATCGAGCAGGAGTTCCGCGGGCTGGACGAGTCCGCGCGGGCCGCCGTCCTGCTGGAGACCGTGGCCGCGCTGCGCGCCGCCGACCTGTCGGACGAGGCGCTGTTCGAGTCCGACGCCGACCCGGCCAAGCTCGCCGAGCGCATCCTGGCCGCCCTCCCGGAACCGCGCCTCGGGGAGGCCGAGGACCGCCTGTACGCCGTCCTGCTCGCCGAGTCCGTCGACTGCCTGGTCGGCCTGATGCGGCAGCTCCCCCAGTACGTGCCACGCGCCGCCACCGAGACGCTGGGCAGGCTGAGCGGCCTGGCCGAGGGCGTGGAACGGCTGCTCGCCAGGCTGCCGCAGCGCACGCTGGAGGCCCCCGAGGGCACCCAGGACGACGCCGCGTTCGAACGCCTCTACCTCGGCTTCGCCAGCCGCACCCTCGACGAGGTCGAGCTGTTCGGCGTCCGGGTGGAGTCCTACCGCCCGCGCACGTCGCTGAGCATGGCCTACATCAGCCTCAACGTCTCCTCCGGCGAGCGCGGGCGGCGCGCGCCGGAGCGGCTGTCGATCGCCGCGCTCACCGGCGGGCATCCCGCCGAGCGCGGCGCCGAGCGCATCGAGTCGGCGCTCGGCCGCGCCCGGCTCACGCTGCTGCGCGGCGACGCGGGTTCGGGCAAGAGCACGTTGCTGCGCTGGCTCGCGGTGACCGCCGCGCGCGGCGGCTTCTCGGGGGACCTGGCCGCCTGGAACGGCTGCGTGCCGCTGATGATCAAGCTGAGGAGCCATTCGTCGGGACGGCTGCCCGCGCCCGCCGCCTTCCTCGACGACGTCGCGCGGGAGGTCGCCGGGCGCATGCCGCGCGGCTGGGTGGAGCGCGTGCTGGACTCCGGCCGCGGCCTGCTGCTGGTCGACGGGGTGGACGAGCTGCTCGTCCGGCACCGGCCGGCCGTGCGGGAGTGGTTGTCGCGGCTGCTGGCGGCCTATCCGGGGCTGCGGGTCGTGGTGACCTCGCGTCCGACCGCCGCCGACGCCCGCTGGCTGGGCGACGAGGGGTTCGCGGCGTCCACGCTGGAGCCGATGACGCCCGACGACCAGCGGGAGCTGATCCGCCAGTGGCACGTCGCGATGCGCGACTGCCCGAGCCTGCCGTGCGAGCCCGGCGAGCTGGAGGGCTACGAGGTCGCCCTGCTGGCCCGCATGGAGTCCAATCCGCACCTGGGCGTGGTCGCCTCGACCCCGCTGCTGGCCGCCATGTTGTGCGCGCTCAACCTCGACCGCCGCACCCAGCTGCCGCGCAGCCGGATGGGCTTCTACGACGCCGTGCTCAGCCTGCTGCTGGAACGCCGCGACGCCGAGCGGCGGATCGACGACGACGTGTCCCTCGACCCCGACCAGAAGGTGTGGATCCTGCGCGACCTGGCCTGGCGGCTGGTGTCGATGGGCCGTTCCGAGCTGTCCAAGTCGACCGCGCTGCGCCGGGTCGAGCAGAAGCTCGCCTCGATGACCCGCGTCTCGCACACCGCCTCCGACGTGCTGGAACACCTGCTGCGCAGGAGCGGCGTGCTGCGTGAGCCGGTGCCCGGCCGGATCGACTTCGCGCACCGGACCGTGCAGGAGTACCTGGCCGCCGGGCAGCTCGTGGAGGACGAGGACGTCGAGGCCGCGGTCGAGCGGGCCCACCTGGACCAGTGGCGCGAGGTCGTGGTGATGGCCGCCGGGCACGCGAACGGCCGGCTGCGCGGTGAGCTGCTGCGCGGCCTGCTGGACCGGGCCGACCAGGGCGGCAAGCACGCCCGCCGGCTGCGGCTGCTGGTGGCCGCGTGCCTGGAGACCGTCCAGGAGATCCCGGCGGGGCTGCGCGACCGGGTGGAGGCGTGCCTGGCGGAGGTGATCCCGCCGCGTACGGAGGAGGAGGCGACCCTGCTGGCGGCGGCGGGCGAGGAGATCCTGCGCCGCCTGCCCCGCGACCTGACGGCCCTGCCGGTGCAGCGCGCGGCGTGGACGGTCCGCACGACGTTCCTGATCAACGGCCCGGAGGCCCTGGACCGCCTGGCCGGCTACGCCGCCGACCCGCGCTGGCAGGTACGGGAGCAGCTCCGCCAGGGCTGGGAGTACTTCGACGCCGACGTCTACGCCCGGCGCGTCCTGGCCGACATGGAGGACGTCACCTTCTCCAGCGCCCGCCATCTGCGCAGCGCCTGCCTGCTGAAGGCGGCGGACGTGCGCGTCACCGTGCCCACTCCCCTCGCCGACCTGCGGTTCCTCCGCGACCTGCCGCAGACGGAGTCGCTGAGCCTGCAGGACGCCCAGATCCGGTCCCTGGACGGGGTGGAGTCGCTGCCCCGGCTGACCCACCTCGGCCTGTTCTTCTACGACGAGCCGCACGCCGTGGACGTCGCCTGCCTGGAGAAGTCGCGGCATCTGCGCAACCTGCGGCTGTGGGGCGTCCGGCTCGACGATCCGGCCTTCCTCGACCGGCTGCCCCGCCTGAACGATCTCCTCATCGACCTGCTCGACGACGATCGGGACTCCTGGCACGCGCCGCTCGCCCGGCAGGACGAGCTGGAGTCGCTGCACGTCAGGCGCGAGGGCCTGCCGCTGCCCGGCTCGGTGCTGTCCGGGATGCGGGCGCTGCAGCGGTTGTGGCTGGACGGAGTCGCGGAGGCCGGCGCCTGCCTCGACGCCGCCGCCCGGACCTGCCAGGCCGTCACGGAGGTGTCCCTCGACGGGGTCGGCGGGCTCGACCTCGCGCCGCTCGACGGGTTCTCCCTGACCCGCCTGCGCCTGCGCCACTGCCCGACCCTGACGGACCTCAGCCCGCTGCGCGGGCAGACGCGGCTCTCCTCCCTGACCCTGGCCCTGTGCCCCGGCGTGACCGACCTGTCGCCGCTCGCCGCGCTCCCTCGGCTCCGCAGCCTGAGCCTGTTCCTCTCGCGTCCCGACCTCGACGTGAGCCCGCTGGCCGGGATGCCTGGGCTCACCGTCCATCTGGGGCACACGCAGCGGGTCGTCAACGGGGACGGCGTGCGGATCAGGAGGGTGTGACGTCCCGGCAGGGGTGGGCGGCGCCTTTAACTACCCGGAATTTCGTGCTAAACGTGGCAATATCCCGTTCGGAGTTCTCACCAACCGGCCTTGTCCGGCCTGGCGCCCTGCCCTGATCACGTCCAGGCCGTCGTCACAGAACTTGCACGGCGTGTACACGTTCACCCCCCCGGGACGCCCGGCGTCCGCCCGTGCGCGGGCGCCGCCTCCCGCTGGACGAGAAGGGGAACCACCATGACCCTGCCCCTCGCCGCGACCCCCGCCGTCGACTCCGCCCCCGCCCGCCGCCGCGGACTCGTGCTGCTGCTCAGCGCCCTGGCGGGATTCCTGCTGACCGTGGTGTGGTCGGCCGAGTTCGTGGACCAGACGATCGGCTCGACGGTCGCCGACACGATGCTCGGCCGCGACGCCGACGCCACCCCCATCGCCGGGACGCTCTCCGGCATCGTGTTCGCCTTCGCCTCCGGCCTGGCGGGCTCGTTCACCGCCTGCAACATCGCCGCGCTCGGCGCGGTCGCGCCCCTGGTCGGGGCCAGACCGTCGGTCGGCGAACGGATCCGCGGGACGCTGCGCCCGCTCGGCTGGCTGGCGGCCGGCGCGCTGGCCGTGTCCGGCGCGTACGGCGTCGTGGTGGGGATCGTGGGCACCGCCATGCCGCAGTTCGCCACGGCCAGGCCCGCGCCGGGCACCCTGTCCCCCGGCCTGATCCAGGCGATGGTCACGTTCGGGCTGATCGGGCTGGCCTTCCTCTACCTGGGCCTGGCCGCGCTCGGCTACCTGCCCGACCCGCTGGCCCGCCACCCGAGGGCCCGCATGGCCGTCATGGGCGCGCTCATCGGCGGCTTCCTGATCGGCCGCCCGTTCCCGCTGTTCCGCCAGCTCTTCAGGGACGCCGCCGAGAGCCACAACCCCCTCTACGGCGCGCTGGCGTTCATGCTGCAGTCGGCCGGCAACATCGTCGTCATGTCGGTCCTGTTCGTGCTGCTCGCCCTGGCCACCGGGGGCCGCGCGCACCGCTGGCTGACCGCCACCCCGACCCGCCTGGCCCTCGTCACCGGCGCGGCGCTCGTCGTGGCCGGCGTCTTCACCCTTCTGTACTGGGACGTCCGGATCCTGGCCCGCCGCGACCTCATCTGGTACCCGACGGCGCCCTGGAGCTGACCTGCACGGCGGCGGCCCGCGGGCGGGCTACCGGCCGTTTCTGCGGGAAGGAGGAAAGGTGACCGTGGGAGGTGCGCGATGAGGGCCGTCATGAACGCCGCGATGTTGCGGATCCGCAGGCACCGGCCGGACCGCAACCCGTTGCGCCGCCGCTCCGACCGGCTGGAGAGCGCCGGGCTGGCGGTGGCGGTGCTCCTCGTCCTGCTGAGCGTCTGGCCGGCCGTGCTGGCCGGCCGGGTCACCTACGAGGGCGGCCTGCGCGAGGCCCGCGTGGGCCCCGGCTTCCGGCAACAGGTGACCGCGACGACGCTGCGGGAGCCGCGGCCCGTGCGGCCGTCGTTCGGCGAGGCGGCGACCACCATGGTTCCGGCGAGCTGGACCACCCCGGCGGGCGTGGCCAGGACCGGGCAGGTGCAGGTGCCGGCCGGCACGCGGGTGGGCCAGACCGTCCCCCTGTGGATCGACGGCGAGGGCGACCCCACGACGCCGCCGCCGAGCCGCACCGACGTGGTCCTGCGTGGCGTGGGCATGGCGGCGTTCGTCCAGGTGCTGGCCTTCCTGTTGGTGCTGGGGGCCGTCGCGGCGCTGCGCCGGCTGCTGGACCGGCGCAGGTACGCCGACTGGGACGCGGCCTGGATCCGCGCCAACGACCGGTGGCGCCGCCCGCGCCGCCCGTAGCCGGGCCGTGCGGTTTACCGCCGTGTGTCCGGGCAGCCGTACGCGGGAGGAGGCGAGCCATGGAAGCCAAGGAGTGGACGGTCCGGATCAGCCTCGCCGAGGACGGCGACGACACCTCGGCGCGGGCGGTCCTGACCGTCCCGGACGGCACACGTGTCGAAGGGTCGGGCCACGCCCGCCGCAACCCCGCCGACCCGTCCATGCCCGAGGTCGGGGACGAGCTGGCCGTCGCGCGGGCGCTGGCCGACCTGGCCGGACGGCTGTCCAGCGACGCCCGGCACGAGCTCGGCGACGGCGGCCCGGTGCCGACCAGGTCGTGGTGAGGGCCGCGATATCGACTTGACGCGCCCGCCCCCGGTCCGCTGACATGGCCCCCGCGGATCGTACGGACCGGAGGGGACGCGCATGGGCGGCAGGATGCACGCGGACGAGGCCGACATCGACGAGGCCCTCGTCCGGCGGCTGCTGGCCGCGCAGTTCCCGCGGTGGGCCGGTCTCCCGCTGCGCCGTTTCCCCTCCTCCGGCACCGTCAACGCGGTCTTCCGGCTCGGCGACGACCTGGCCGTCCGCCTGCCGCGCGTCAGGCAGGGCGTCGGCGACGTCGCCAGGGAGGGGCGGTGGTTGCCGCTGCTGGCCCCCGCGCTGCCCGTCCCGATCCCCGCGGTGCTCGGCCAGGGCCTGCCGGGCGAGGGGTTCCCCTGGCCGTGGTCGGTGTGCCGGTGGCTGGACGGCGACAACCCGGATGCCGGGGCGCTCTCCGGGGACGGGGAGGCGCTGGCCGCCGATCTCGCGGCGTTCGTCGCCGCGCTGCGCGAGGTCGAGCCCGCCGGGGCGCCCGGCGCCTACCGGGGCGGCCCGCTGTCCCGCCTCGACGAGGCCACCCGGGCCGCGATCGGCGAGCTCGACGGCATGATCGACACCGCCGCCGCCACGGCCGCCTGGAAGGACGCGCTGAGCGCGCCCGAATGGCAGGGCGGACCCGTCTGGGTGCACGCCGACCTGATGCCGGGCAACCTGCTGGTCCGCGACGGCCGGCTGAGCGGGGTCATCGACTGGGGCACGGCCGGCGCCGGCGACCCGGCCTGCGACCTGATCCCGGCCTGGAACCTGCTGCCGCCCGCCGCCCGCGAGGTCTTCCGGGCCGCGCTCGGCGCCGACGACGCCACCTGGGCGCGCGGCCGCGGCCGGGCCCTGTCCATGGCGCTCATCCAGCTCCCCTACTACAAGGACACCAACCCGGCCATGGCGGCCAACGCCCGGCACGTGATCCGCGAGGTGCTCGGCAGCCCGCGCTGAACCGCACGCTGACGGGATTCTTGGGTTTTTTCCGGCGAGATGATTGTCTGTCCGGAGGAACTACGAGGAGGCCACCGGTGAGCCGTCAGATCGTGTCAATCGTGGGTGGGAAGGACACCACCGGCGAGAGCGTGTACGAGTCGACCAATCCCGCCCGCCCCGGCGAGGTCGTGGCCCGGGTCGGCCTGGCCGACGCCGCCGCGTTCGCCGCCGCCTGCCGCACCGCCAAGGAGGCCCAGCGCGAGTGGGCCAAGGTGCCGGCGCCGGTGCGCGGCCGGGTGATCGCCTCCATCGGGCGGCTGGTCGAGGCCAACGCCGAGAGCCTGGCCCGCCTGGTCACCCGGGAGATCGGCAAGCCGTACGCCGAGGCGCTGGGCGAGGTGCGGGAGATCGTCGACACCTGTGACTTCTTCCTGGGCGAGGGCCGCCGGCTCTACGGGCAGACCGTTCCGTCGGAGATGCCGGACAAGAACCTGTTCACCTTCCGCAACCCGGTCGGGGTCGCCGCGGTGATCACGGCGGGCAACTTCCCCGTGGCCGTGCCGTCCTGGTACCTCGTGCCCGCGCTGCTGTGCGGCAACGCCGTGGTGTGGAAGCCCGCCGAGTACGCCGCCGCCTCCGCCGAGGCCATGTACCGGCTGTTCGCCGCCTCGGGGCTGCCCGACGGGGTGCTCAACGTGGTCTTCGCCGACGGCGCGCAGACCTTCGCGGGGCTGGAGCTGGCCCTGGAGGAGGGCAGCGTGCACAAGGTCGGCTTCACCGGGTCGAGCGAGGTCGGCCGGAAGGTCGGCGAGCTGACCGGGCGCCACCTGCAGTCGGCGTGCCTGGAGCTCGGCGGCAAGAACCCGATGGTGATCATGCCGGACGCCGACCTCGACCTGGCCGTCGAGGGCGCGCTGTTCTCCGGCTTCGGCACCGCCGGCCAGCGCTGCACCAGCCTGGGCACGGTCATCGTGCACGAGAGCGTGCACGACGAGTTCGTCGAGCGGTTCGCGCGGGCGGCCGCGGCGGCCAGGATCGGCGACCCCGAGCAGGACGTGCTGGCCGGCCCGCTGCTCGACCAGAAGTTCGCCGACCGCTACGAGGAGTACCTGACCTGGATCCAGCCCCACCACGAGGTCGTCTCGGGCAGCACGGGCAGGATCACCGAGGACAACCCGCGCGGCGACTTCGACGGCGACGGCGGCCTCTACTACCACCCGGTCATCGTCGACGGCGTGCGGCCCGGCGACCGGCTGTTCCTGGAGGAGACGTTCGGCCCGATCGTCGGCGTGACCACCTTCTCCACCCTGGACGAGGCCGTCGAGCTGGCCAACCGCCCCGGTTACGGCCTGTCGAGCTCGATCTACACGACCAACCCCAAGCACGCCTTCCGCTTCCGCGAGGGCATCTCGGCCGGCATGGTCAGCGTCAACAACTCCACCTCCGGCGCCGAGGCCCACCTGCCCTTCGGCGGCAACGGCAAGTCGGGCAACGGCAGCCGCCAGTCGGGCATGTGGGTGCTCGACCAGTTCACCCGCTGGCAGGCGATGAACTGGGACTTCTCAGGCCGGCTGCAGAAGGCCCAGATGGACGTGGCGGAGATCGTCCCGGACCTGGAGTTCCGGATCTGAGACGCAGGAAGCCGCCCCCGGCCGGGGGCGGCTTCTCAGGTGTGCGGGCGGATCAGACCTGGCCGGCCTTCTCCAGGGCCTCGCAGCAGGTGTTCACCAGCAGGCGGGTGACCACGTACGGGTCGACGTTGGCGTTCGGGCGGCGGTCCTCGATGTAGCCCTTCTTGTCCACCTCGACCTGCCACGGGATGCGCACGGACGCGCCGCGGTTGGACACGCCGTAGGTGTACTTGTTCCACGGGGCGGTCTCGTGGTGGCCGGTCAGGCGCAGCTCGATGTCGGCGCCGTACTGGGAGACGTGCTCCATGGGCTTGTCGCCCTCGCCGAGCGCCTCGCAGGCGGTGATGATGGCGTCGTAGCTCTCGCGCATCGCCTTGGTGGAGAAGTTGGTGTGCGCGCCGGCGCCGTTCCAGTCGCCGCGGGCGGGCTTGGCGTCGAGGGTGGCCTCGACGCCGAACTCCTCGGCCGTCCGGTAGAGCAGGTAGCGGGCGACCCACATGTGGTCGGAGACCTCAAGGGGGCCGGCCGGGCCGATCTGGAACTCCCACTGGCCGGGCATGACCTCGGCGTTGATGCCGGAGACGGCCAGGCCGGCCGCCAGGCAGCGGTCGAGGTGCAGCTCGACGATGTCGCGGCCGAACACGGCCTCGGCGCCCACGCCGCAGTAGTAGTGGCCCTGCGGGGCGGGGAAGCCGCCCTCGGGGAAGCCGAGCGGGCGGCTGCCCTTGAAGAAGGTGTACTCCTGCTCGATGCCGAACCAGGACTCCTGGTCGGCGTACCGCTCGGCGATCGGGCGCAGCAGGGCGCGGGTGTTGCTGGAGTGGGGCGTCCCGTCGATCTCCTCGACCTCGCACAGCACGAGCACGTTGTCGCCGCCGCGGATCGGGTCGGGGCAGGTGAACACCGGGCGGAGCACGCGGTCGGAGGCGTGGCCCTGGGCCTGGTTGGTGCTGGAGCCGTCGAAGCCCCAGACCGGAGGCTCGGCACCGTCGGCCAGGATCTTCGTCTTCGAGCGCAGCAGAGCGGTGGGCTCGGTGCCGTCGATCCAGATGTACTCAGCCTTGTAGCTCACGGTGATCCTTTCGGGATTTCTCTCAGCCACGCCCGAGTCTCATGGATGGCCATTTCCCGGTTTTTGCCCGAATGTGAACGCCGTGTTAATCGTGCCGCCACCCGTCCCGCTATTAGGGGGTAAATCCAATAAAGACGGTTAGCTGGGGCAGGTCGGCCGTCCGGGGGACGGCGGCCGTACGACGATCGAGGCCGGGGGATGATGATCATGGAGGATGTCTGGTTCGGCGCGCTGCTCGCGCCCGAGGCGGCGGACGGCGACCGGGTCCTGCGGCACGCCGAGCTCGCCGACCGGCTCGGCCTGGACCTGGTCGGCGTCCAGGACCACCCCTACCAGGCGGGATTCCTCGACTCCTGGACCCTGCTGGCCACCATCGCGCAGCGCACCGAGCGCGTCCGGCTGGTGCCCGACGTGGCCAACGTGCCGCTGCGCCCGCCCGCCGTGCTGGCCAGGGCCGCCGCCTCGCTGGACATCCTCAGCGGCGGCCGGGTGGAGCTGGGGCTCGGCGCGGGCGCGCTGTGGGACGCCATCGCCGCCATGGGCGGCCCCCGGCTCTCCCCCGGCGAGTCGATCGAGGCGCTGGCCGAGGCGATCACGGTCATCCGGGCGCTGTGGACGCCGGGCGACCCGGTGACCTTCTCCGGCGGTCACCACCGGCTGGCGGGCGCGCGGCCCGGCCCGTTCCCGCCGCACCCGATCGGGATCTGGATCGGCGCGACCGGGCGGCGGATGCTGGAGCTGACCGGCCGGACCGGCGACGGCTGGCTGACCTCGTCCTTCCACAGCCCGCCCGAGGCGGTGACCGCGCAGGCCAGGATCCTCGACGCGGCCGCCGCGGACGCCGGGCGCGACCCGGCGGCGATCCGCAAGGTCTACAACCTCGGCGGCAGCCTGTCGCCGCTGCCCGGCGCGGGCTTCCTCGACGGGCCAGCCGCCCTGTGGGCCGAGCAGCTCACGGAGCTGGTGTTCGAGGCGGGCATGAGCGGGTTCGTGCTGGCCCCGGGGGTGGAGGCCGAGCGCGATCTGCGGGTGTTCGCCGAGGAGGTCGCGCCCGCCGTACGGGCGGCCGTGGCCAGGGAACGCGGCCGGCCCGCGCCCGAGCCGGTCCGCCGGCCGGTGACGATCCCCGACCTGGACGAGCCCGGCCGGCCCAGGACGGCCGGCGGCGACCCGGCCGCCCTGCCCCCCGACCAGGCCCGGCTTGGCCGCCGCCTGGTGGACGTGCACGACGGCTACCGCGCCCAGCTCCGCCAGGTCAGGGACGCGATCGAGCAGGTCGCCGCCGAGACCGCGGCCCCGCGCCAGGACGGCGACCGGCTCGCGCTGCGCCAGAACCACTGGACGCTCGGCGTGTTCTGCGCGACCTTCCGCCGCCTGCTGACCGTGCACCACGACGTCGAGCACGGCAGCACCTTCCCCGCCCTCACCGAGCGCGACCCCGCCCTGGAGCCGGTGGTCAAGAAGCTGGAACAGGAGCACGAGGTCATCGCCGAGCTGCTGGACCGCCTGGACCGGGCGTGCGCGGAGATGATCGCCGACCCGGCCAGGATCGACCGGGTCCGGGCCGGCGTCGAACGGCTCTCGCAGGCCCTGGCCTCGCACTTCGCCTACGAGGAGGCGGAATTGGCCGAGCCGGTCGGCCGCCTGGAGATCCGCCTTCAGCCCGAGGAGCGTTCGTGGACGTGTCCGCGCCCGTGTGGTGGCTGACGATCCTGGGGATCGCCGGCCTGCTGCTGTTCGACTTCTTCTTCCACGTGCGGCAGGCGCACGTCCCCGCGCTGCGCGAGGCGGCCGTCTGGTCGGCCCTGTACGTCGGGATCGCCCTGCTGTTCGGCGTGGGCGTGTGGGCGTTCGGCGGCGCCGAGCCGGGCGCGGAGTACTTCGCCGGGTACGTGACCGAGAAGGCGCTGTCGGTCGACAACCTGTTCGTCTTCCTCGTCATCATGGCGAGCTTCCGGGTGCCGCGCGCCGACCAGCAGAAGGCCCTGCTGTTCGGCATCGTCTTCTCGCTGATCGCCAGGACCGGGTTCATCCTCCTCGGCGCCGCGATGATCGAGACGTTCGCCTGGGTGTTCTACGTCTTCAGCCTGATCCTGCTGCTCACGGCGGGCAACCTGCTGCGGCCCGAGGGCGGCGAGGGCCACACCGACAACGTCATGGTCCGCCTGGCCCGCGGGCTGTTCCGCGCCACCGACAGCTACGACGGCGACCGGCTGTTCACGGTGGTGGACGGCCGCCGGGTGATGACGCCGATGTTGCTGGTCATGATCGCCCTGGCCGGCACCGACGTGCTGTTCGCACTCGACTCCATCCCGGCCATCTTCGGCCTCACCCAGAACGTCTACCTCGTCTTCACCGCCACCGCCTTCTCCCTGCTGGGGCTGCGGCAGCTCTACTTCCTCATCGACGGCCTGCTCGACCGGCTCATCTACCTCGCCTACGGGCTGGCGGTCATCCTGGCCTTCATCGGCGTCAAACTCGGGCTGCACGCGCTGCACGAGAACAACGTGCCGTTCATCAACGACGGCGAGCCGGTGAACGTCACCGAGATCAGCACCGGGCTGTCCCTGTCGGTGATCGTCGGCGTGCTGCTGGTCACCGTTGCCGCCTCGCTGGCCAGCCCCCGCGGCCGGGCGCAGAACGTGGTGTCGGCCGTCCGCCGGCACGCCCAGGACTACCTGGACGTGGAGAAGGACCCGGCGCGGCGCGAGGAGGTCTACCGCGACCTGCTCGCGGCCGAGGCGCGGCTGGGCGAGCTGCCGGAGCGGCAGCGGGCCGGCGTCGCCCGGGACGAGCGGCTGACCGCCCTGGTGGCGCGGGCGCACGCCGAGCACCAGGCCGAGCACCAGACCGGGCACCAGGCCGGGCACCAGGGCGGGCAGGACCCGGCTAGGTAGGGGTGGCCTGGCGGGAGGTCAGCGGGGCCGCGATGTGCTCCAGCGGCGTGCGCTCGGCCTTCACCCCGAAGACGATCTCCACCAGCCCGGCCGCCACCATCATCCCGGCGCCGAAGCAGTAGCCGTAGAACAGCCGGGTGGGGTCGGGGTTGCGCTGGTCGCCGATGAGGGAGGCGAAGACCGTCGGCCCGAACGCGCCCGCGACCTGCCCGAGCGCGAAGAAGATGGCGATGGCCTGGGCCCGCAGCTCGATGGGGAAGATCTCGCTCACGGTCAGGTACGCCGAGCTGGCCGCCGCCGAGGCGATGAAGAAGATCACCGACCAGAGCACGGTCTGCGTGACCGCCGTCAGCATCCCCTCCTTGAACAGCCACCCGGTCACCGCCAGCAGCAGCCCCGAGGTGATGTACGTGGCCGAGATCATCTGCCTGCGCCCGACCGTGTCGAACAGCCTGCCCAGCAGCAGCGGCCCGAGCAGGTTCCCGGCCGCGAAGGCGAACATGTACTGCGGCACCGAGCCCGCCGGGACGCCGTAGAAGTGCGTCAGCACCAGCGAGTAGGTGAAGAACACGGCGTTGTAGAGGAACGACTGGCAGATCATCAGCGTCGCCCCCAGCACCGAGCGTTCCGGGTACGTGCGGAACAACGTCCTGGCGACCTGCGACAGCGGCGCGTGATGCTCGGGGACGATCTCCAGCGCCTGCTCCTGCGGCACCGGCTCCAGCCTGACCCGGTCCTCCCACTCGACCTCCCGCTCGATGCGGGCGACGACCAGCTCGGCCTCCTCCTCGCGGCCGTGCGTCATCAGCCAGCGCGGGCTCTCCGGCAGGTGCCGGCGCAGCCCCCAGATGGCCAGGCCGATCACCGGCCCGACCGCGAACCCGAGCCGCCAGGCCCAGTCGGGGTCCAGCGGCCCGCCCGGGTGCAACAGCAGGAACGTGGCCGAGGTGGCCAGCAGCGACCCCAGCCAGTAGGTGCCGTTGATGGCCAGGTCCACGTGGCCCCGGTAGTGGGAGGGGATCATCTCGTCGATGGCGGAGTTGACGGCCGCGTACTCGCCGCCGATGCCCGCCCCGGCCACGAACCGCAGCACCAGGAAGCTCCACAGGTCCCACGACAGGGCGGTCAGGCCGCTGGCGACCAGGTAGATGCCGAGCGTGAGGATGAACAGCTTCCGGCGGCCGAGCCGGTCGGACAGCCAGCCGAAGTAGAGCGCGCCGGCCACCTGGCCGATCAGGTAGACGGTGGCCGACAGGCCCACCTCGGCGGAGGTGAAGCCGAGCGTGTCGGGGCGCTGCAGGAACGCCCCGACGTTGCTGGCGATGGTGATCTCCAGCCCGTCGAGCACCCAGGCCACGCCGAGCGCGATCACCAGCCGGGTGTGGAACGGCGCCCACGGCAGGCGGTCCATGCGGGCGGGGACCAGGCTGCGTACGACGCCGTCCTTGCTCATACATCCTTACTCTAAGTGACCATATGATCACCCATCGGCCCGGGTCCCGTTGCCGTTGCCGTTGCCGGTGCCGTCGTAGCCGAGCAGCCGCATGGCGGTGTCCGGGTCCATGGCCGCGGCCAGCAGCTGGGCCCGCCGGTGGGCCTCGTCGCGCTCGCGTTCCGCCTTGGCCTGCGCCGTCCGTACGCCCCTGACCGCCACGAACGCGAGCCCGGCGCCCACGACCACCCCGACGACCACGACGAACAGCAGGAGCAGCAGGGCCGGCGAGGCGAGCGCGGGGGCCGCCGCGACGTCGGCGCCCGCGCCGGGCACCGCGCCGGTCACCGCCAGCGCCGCGATCAGGGCCAGCGCGATCAGCCCGAGCAGGCTGGCCACGACCAGCCAGGCCCGTCCGGCGCGCCGCCGCGGCCCGGCCTCGGCGACCGCCCCGGGGACCGGCCCGAAGCCCGCGTGCGGGACGGCGGCCGGAATCCCCGCCGGGACCGCCTGGACCGCCGACGAGACCGCTGACGGGCCCGCTGATGGGCCCGCTGATGGGACTGCTGACGGGACTGCTGACGGGACTGCTGACGGGATTGCGGCGGCCCGCGGGGCTGGCGCCCACGGCACGAACTCGGGCCGATCACCACCCTGTTCGACGCCCTGCCCGACACCCTGCCCGACACCCTGCCCGACACCCTGCCCGCCGCCCGGGTCGATCCGGGTGACCTCGGCCGTGATCACCTGCGCCGCGGCCGGGGCGGCGCCCGCGGCCGGGGCGGCGAAGGCGACCGCCCGGGGCGCGGCCTCCTCCTCCACCGGGCCGGGCAGCTCGCGCTCGATGCGGCTGTGCTCCTTGTGCGCCCTGGCCGCGTCGTGGTGGTAGTCCTCCAGCTGCTCGTAGAGCTCGTCGGAGGCGTAGATCGTGCCGTCCACGAGCGGTCCGCGCTCGCCCCGGATGACGGCCACCACGTCGTCGCCGTTGAGCGTCTTGTGCGTCTCCAGGGCGTGCGCCAGGCACAGCACCTGCCTGCGGTGCTCCTCCAGCAGCCGCTCGGTCTTCTCCAGCAGCCGCACCAGGTTGAACTCGATGCGCTCGCCCAGCACGTCGGGGGTCAGGTCGGGCGCGGCACGCACCGGCTCGCGCTCGGTGATGCCGATGCCGCCGCCCCCGCCGCCCCGGCCGCGCATGGCCTTGCCGCCGTGGATCTCCAGCTCCTGCAGCGCGGGCAGCGACGTGACGCCGGAGCCCATCCCCCAGTACGACTCCATGAGCGCGGTGAGGAACGTGGCCGCGTGCAGGTCGCCGGAGACGCCGGAGGAGTTGTCCTCGCCGAAGAACATGCGCTCGCCGGCCAGCGAGGCCAGGGAGACCATGATGTCGGCCTCGTACTCGGACTTCCAGCGGGTGAACTGGTCCTCGGGCTTGATCGAGGCGACCATGCCCAGGTAGTCGGCGCCCTTCTCGATGGTGGCGATGTCGATCTCCAGATGGAACCGGGTCACGTACGCCACCACGGCGTGGCACGCCTCGTGCACGGCCACGGCGTGCCGCTCGCGCTCGATGTACTCGACGTCCTCGGGCGGGCCGAGCTGCTTGAGCCGCTTGGCGCGCAGCACGTCCGACCAGGTGATGACCTCCCGGCCGTCGCGGATGGCGGTGATCAGCGACTCGTTGACCAGGTCCTTGATCGTGGCCCCGGTCGCGTACGGCGTGATCGTGGCCAGCTTGTCGATCTGCTCCCCGGTGAGCTCGTGCTCGACCTTGTCGAAATAGCCCTGGTACGTCCGTACCCGCCCGGCCTTGGACGGGTAGCCGACCTTGTAGATGCGGTCGATGCGGCCCGGCCGCAGCAGTGCCTCGTCCAGCGCGTCGGGCCGGTTGGTGGCCATCATGACGAGGATGCGGTATTTGGGCGGCGGCTTGGGCCGCATCCCGAGCAGCCGCCTGACCAGCCGGTTGAAGAAGCCGCGCGGCTTCTTGAGCCCGGACAGCTCGGTGAGCAGCGCCTGGAGGGTGCCGGGGTCGCCGCTGTTCATCATGCCGCCGCCGGCGAAGAAGCGCTCGCGCCAGGTG
Source organism: Nonomuraea sp. NPDC001684 (assembly GCF_053596515.1). NCBI lineage: Bacteria > Bacillati > Actinomycetota > Actinomycetes > Streptosporangiales > Streptosporangiaceae > Nonomuraea > Nonomuraea sp. NPDC001684. The sequence continues at coordinate 8,113 of NZ_JBSFGJ010000072.1, read as the reverse complement.
CCCGGCGGGTCGGCGGCCTCCCGCCGCCCCTTGAAGGCCAGCACCGAGCGGCTCTCCTCCGACAGGTACGTCATCCCGTGGCAGCCGGAGTGCGCAGTGAAGCCGGAGTGCCCGAACATGCCGGAGGGCCCAGGCAAGCCGGTGTGCGCCGAGAAGCCGCCCTGCCCCGGCGGACCCTGCTGGGCCAGCTTGCCGCGCTTGCCGAGCGAGTCGGCCTCGTCGAAGAAGACGATCACGCCGCCGTACCGCAGCGCCAGCTTGCGCAGCTTCCTGAACAGGCCCTTGACCTTCAGGATGCCGACGCCCATGAACATGTTCGTGAAGGCTCCCGGATCCACGAACACGTACGGCTTGCCGGTCTCGCCGGCCACGGCCTCGGCCATCAGCGTCTTGCCGGTGCCCGGCGGGCCCCACAGCAGCAGGCCGCTGGGCACGTACCCGCCGCGCCGCTCGATCTCGTCGGGCCGCTCCAGGAAGACGATGTTCTCCTGGACCCGCTCGACCACGTGGTCCTGTCCCCAGACGTCGGCGAAGCGGGTCTTGATGTCGTCGGGGAAGTACGTCTCCACGCCGCCCCTGGACAGGAACCAGAACAGGCCGACGAACTGGATGATGACGAAGAAGAACAGGAAGACGATCTGCAGCAGGAACGGCAGCGCCTGCCAGATCAGCGTCGGCGCCTGCAACAGGGCGACGAACGGGCTGACGTCCAGCACCGCCCCCGCCACGAGCGCGGTCAGCGTGACGAAGAAGGCGATCTTCAGGGCTCGGGAGATGCGGTACCTGGTCCAGTCGTCGAAGCGCCGGTGCGTCCACCGCTCGAACCCGCCGAAGACCTTCTGGCTCCAGAACCGGTGGTAGCCCGACCAGTGCTCGCTGACCAGGAAGTGCAGTTGCCGCAGGGCCTCGGCGCCGAGCAGCCAGAAGATCCACTGGTACTCGTAGCCGATCTTCCAGGCCGCCTCGGGGAAGGTCACGACGCCCGTCCAGTCGGCCATCACCTTCCAGGTGAGGATCAGGTAGGCCAGGACCAGCGCGACGAGGAACTTGCTCCGGTCCCAGAACTGCATCTTCTTCCTGGTCACGGAGTCGGGGTCGGAGGGCCCGCTGCCGGGGGCGCGCAGCCCTTCGTGCTGAACGGTGGTGGTCACTGACGTCCCCTCATCCGGGCAGCCGGAGCAGCTTGAACGAAGCCGCGATCTTGTCGAACTCGGCGCCGCGGTCGCGGTAGCAGGTCGCCCGGCAGCCGATGAGCATGACCGAGACCGTCGCGCCCTTCTCGTCGAGGATCGCGGTCTGGTCGAACGTCTGGACGTCGGCGCCGATCTGGTAGTTGAAGCGCACCCGCACGCCTCTGGCGCCGTTCTCCAGGGCGAGGACGTCGTCGCTGAGGAGCTCGAACTTGGCGAACATGGGCGGCCGGCCGGTGGTCATGGCCTGCTGCTCGTACAGCTCGCGCATCGGGTCCGTCACGGGCAACACGAAGTCGCGCAGCCGGTTGAGCGAGATCGCGTCCCGCTGCTGCTCGGTGAGCTTGTGCACGGTGGCGTACACGAACGGGTCGGACGAGCTCAGCAGATGGTTGACCGACGGCTCGGCCGACTGGTCGAAGGCCGTGGACCAGACCCGCTGCGCGCGCGTCGCCGCCGCCAGCGAACCGGGTCGGTCACCCGTCAGATAGAGTTCGATCGGATTGGCGTTGAGCTGCGTGAACGAGGCGGGCACCTTGAAATAGGTGGTGCCTTCCCTGTCCCGTACGTAGGTGAACTCCGGCTGCCCGCACGCCGACAGCACGAAAACCGCGACCATGAGCGCGATCCAAGCCCGTGTCCTTTTCACCAGGGCTTACCTCCGCTTTACGGACCAACGCAGTTGTTGTGCCCGCTTTCATGCGGAATGAGGCCGGATGCACGATGAGAAATCTTGACCAAATCTTGGCCATTGATTGGCTTTACTTGTTACAGATCACCAAATGGTGGTATGGGCCAGGTCGCCACACTCTACGGTCGCCCGGGATACAACGTTCGTGCAACCCCCATTGGTAGACCACAGGAAGTAGCAAAGGATATGAGGACGCCCATCCCGAGCCTCGGAGCGCACCATGAAAGAACCCGCGATGGAGACCGTCGACTCCTTCGGCATGACGGCTGAGCGGCAGTTCGCCGACCTGTGGTCGAGGACCGCCCTGTCGGTCAAGGAGCGCCGGCTGCTGCTGCTCGGGCTGCTCGTCGGACAGGGGCTCGACGAGCTGACCGCCGTGCAGCTCGACGTCGCGCTGCGGGCGGGCGACCTGAGCGAGAGCGAGCTGCGCGAAGTGGTGGTCTTCCTGACCCACTACGCCGGCTGGACCCGCGGATCGCGGCTCAACGACCAGGTCGAGGAGCTGATCGAGCGGGTCAGGCAGGCTCGATCCGGTAGAGCGGACCCCGCAGGCTGAGCGCGTAGAGCTCGCCGTCGAGCCCCTCCCCGAAGGAGGAGAGCTGCTCGACCCGGCCGATCTCGGCCGCCTTCGACGGCTCGGCCGCGGGCGCGGCCCGGACCCAGCCGGCGCAGAAGTCCCCGTACAGGAAGCTGCCGCGCAGCCAGGGCAGCGCGGCGCCGCGGTAGACGTACCCGGCGATCACCGAGCAGTTGCCGTCCTTGTGCAGGGGGTAGGTGATGACCGGCTCGGTCAGGCCGCGGCCCGTGCCCCCGCGGAAGGGCCGCCCGCCCTCGCGCAGGTTCCAGCCGTAGTTCTCGCCGCCCTTGGAGGCGGCCGGCTGGCGGTCGACCTCCTCCACCTCGTCCTGGCCGACGTCGCCGATCCACAGGTCGCCGCTGTGCCGGTCGAAGCCGAACCGCCAGGGGTTGCGCAGGCCGTAGGCCCAGATCTCGGGCCGCGCGCCGTCCTTCCCGGCGAACGGGTTGTCCCGCGGTACCTTGTACGGCCTGCCGCGCGGGTCGATGCGCAGGATCTTGCCCAGCAGCGTGCCGAGGTCCTGGCCGTTGCCCTGCGGGTCGCCCGCGCTGCCACCGTCGCCGAGCCCGACGTAGAGGTGGCCGTCGGGGCCGAAGGCGAGCTGGCCGCCGTTGTGGTTGGCGTACGGCTGCTCCTGGGTGAGCACGTCGCGCCGGCCGGTGGCGCGCCGGCCGTCGAAGGCCCATTCGGTGACGTGGGTGGCGCCGCGGGTGTCGGTCCAGTCGAGGTAGAGCCAGCGGCCGGAGGGATGGAAGGCCACGCCGAGCAGGCCCTGCTCGTTGCCGCCGCTCACCTCGCCCGACAGGTCGACGATGACGTCGCCGTCCGTGGCGCGCAGCCGGCCGCCCTGCTCGGCGACGTAGAGCCGGGCGTCGCCCTTGCGCGCGGCGAGGGCGACCGGCCGTTCGAACCGGCCGAGCTCGCGGAAGCGCACCTGCCGGGGAGCGCTCTTCGGCTCGGGGCTCGCCGGCGGAGAAGGCCGAGTGGAGGCCGGCGGGGCGGGCGGGGCGGAGGACACGGTGGCCGGGCCGGGTGGTGGCGAGGCGGCCGAGCAGGCGGTGAGGGCCAGGAGGAGCACGGCCGCGAGGGGGCGCACGCCGTCCATACTCGCACGCCCGACCGGGGACGTTAAGGTTCAGGACATGCCTACCGCATTGATCACGGGCGCCACCGCCGGCATCGGCGCCGCGTTCGCCCGCCGCCTGGCCGCCGACGCCTGCTCGCTCGTCCTGGTCGCGCGCGACGAGCAGCGGCTCGTCCAGGTCGCCGACCAGCTCAGGCTCAGGTACGGCGTGGACGTCGAGGTGCTGCCCGCCGACCTGGCCACCGAGGAGGGCCTGGCCAGGGTCGAGTCGAGGCTCCGCGACGGCGTCGACCTGCTGGTGAACAACGCCGGTTTCGGCCACCCCGGCGACTTCCTGAAGGTGCCGGTCGAGGACGAGCTGCGCATGCTGAAGGTCCACTGCGAGGCCGTGCTGCGGCTCACCCTGGCGGCGCTGCCCGCGATGCGCAAGCGTGACCGGGGCGCGGTGATCAACGTGGCGTCGGTCGCGGCGTTCTTCTCCCGCGGCACCTACAGCGCCTCGAAGGCGTGGGTGGTCAACTTCAGCGAGTCGGCGGCCAACGACGTGCGCAACCCGCGGATCAAGATCATGGCGCTGTGCCCGGGTTTCGTGCGCACCGAGTTCCACCAGCGGGCGTCCATGGACACCTCGGGCATCCCGGGGTTCCTGTGGCTGAAGGCCGACAACGTGGTCAGGGACGCCATGCGCGACCTCGCGCTCGGCAAGCGGGTCTCGGTGCCCGACCTGCGCTACAAGGCCATCGTGGCGATCGGCAAGCTGGTGCCGCACAACCTGGCCGGGCGCGTCTCGGCCAGGCTCGGCCGCCGCTGACCTCGGGGCGTGCCACAACAAGGTGGGCCCCCGCCGCGGGAGGGGGTCGCGGTGGGGGCCCGGGACGGCCGTGAGTAACTCACGGCCGGGAACCGGAAGATCCGGCGGGCTCTGCTAGCGGTTGGCCTCGTGGCCGATGGCCAGGCCGCTCGTCGGGTCGAAGAAGTGCAGGTTGTGCGTGTCCAGGACCAGGTCGATGCGCTGGCCGGGGCGCACGTGGCTGCGGGCGTTGACGCGGGCGGTCCACAGGGACTTGTCGCCCACGAGCGGCAGCGCCGCCTCCTCGTCGTCGCCCGTGTCGGCGGCGGCGACGGTGTCCTTGTGCTCGACCGGCGGGGCGTCGATCAGGAACAGCACGTTGATCTCGGAGCCCAGCTCCTCGGTGACCTCCGCCTTGACGGGCAGGGTGGCCCAGCCGTTGGCGTGGTTGCCGGCCGAGTTGGCGTCCTCGAAGTCCGACGGGCGGATGCCGAGGATGACCTTCTTGCCGATGTACTGGTCGAGGCCCGGCTTGTCGGCGAAGGCCGAGTCGGGGATCGGCAGGCTGATGTCGGCGAAGCGCACGACCGCGCCGTTGTCGCGGGCCAGCTCGGCGGTGACGAAGTTCATCGAGGGCGAGCCCATGAAGCCGGCGACGAACAGGTTGACCGGCTTGTCGAACAGGTTCTGCGGGGTGTCGACCTGCTGGAGAAGACCGTCGCGCAGGACGCAGACGCGGTCGCCGAGGGTCATGGCCTCGACCTGGTCGTGGGTGACGTACACGGTGGTGACGCCGAGGCGCTCGTGCAGGGTGTTGAGCGAGGCGCGCATGGAGACGCGGAGCTTGGCGTCGAGGTTCGACAGCGGCTCGTCCATGAGGAAGGCCTGCGGCTCGCGGACGATGGCGCGGCCCATGGCGACACGCTGGCGCTGACCACCGGACAGAGCGGCCGGCTTGCGCTTGAGGTAGGTCTCCAGGCCGAGCATCTTGGCGGCCTCGTTGACCCGCTTCTGGATCTCCGGCTTGGGCATCTTGCGGAGCTTGAGGCCGAAGGCGAGGTTCTCCTCGACCGTCATGTGCGGGTAGAGCGCGTAGTTCTGGAAGACCATCGCGATGTCGCGGTCCTTCGGCGGAAGGTGGTTGACCACCTTGTCGCCGATGGCGATCTCGCCGCCGCTGATGTCCTCAAGGCCGGCGATCATCCGGAGCGCGGTCGACTTGCCGCAACCCGATGGGCCCACCAGCACCATGAACTCGCCGTCCTTGATCTCAAGGTTCAGCCCGTTCACGGCCTTCACGCCACCGGCGTAGATCTTGTCGACGTTCGTCAGAACGATGGATGCCATGACATTCCTTCGCGCTCCAGGGCGATCGGCCCGGACGTTGGTTCTCGGTTCCCGTGGATACGTTTTCACGTATCTCACCCGAAACGGACATCGGTGTCAAGGGGTACCGCGTGACCAGCCTTTGTAGGACCGATGGTCTTCCGGTGACCTGGAATCCATGATGGAATCGTTTCCATGGAGAAGCGGGCGACGATCAAGGATGTGGCCGAGGCGGCGGGCGTCGGCGTCGCGACCGTGTCCCGGGTGCTGTCGGGCGGCTCGGCCAGTCCCAGCACCAGGGAGCGGGTGCTGGCCGTCGCCGCCCAGCTCGACTACCGCCCCAGCGCGCTCGGCCGCAACCTGCGCCAGCGCCGCACCGGCGGCCTGGGCCTGCTGGTGCCCGACCTCACCGACACCTTCTACGGGCAGCTCTGCGAGGGCGTGCTCGCCTGCGCCCGGTCGGCGGGCGAGCCGGTCGTGCTGGGCTCGACGGGCGGCGACCCCGAGCAGGAGGCCGAGCTGATCGGCATGCTGCTCGAACAGAGCGTCGACCGGGTGATCGCGGTGCCCTCCGGCGACGCCGAGACGTGGGCCCCCGCGCTCAGGGCGGGCATGACGGTGGTCTTCGCCGACCGCCTGCCGCCCGAGGCCGGGCGCGACGGCGACCGCGACCCCGCCGAGAGCGCCCTCGACGATCTCATGCTCCTCGACGGCGTGGCCCCGCGCGGGCGCGTCCCCGAGGGCGCCGCGCGTCCGCTCGACGTGCCCGCCGTGCTGGCCGACGACCGCGCCGGCATCCGTACGGCCGTGCGCTACCTGCGGGGCCTCGGCCACCGGCGCATCGCCTTCCTCGGCGGCCCCGGCCACGACCGGCGGGCCGCCGCCTTCCGCGAGGCCGTGGGCGCGCCGGTGGACGAGGAGCTGGTGGTGTTCGGCACCGGCAGCCGCGACTCGGCGTACGCCGCCGCCTCCGGCCTGTTCCAGAGCCGTCCCGACCTGTCGGCCGTCGTCGCGGGCGGGAACGTCCTGGGCGAGGCGGCCGTGCTGGCCGCCCGCGAGCTCGACCTGCGGGTGCCGAAGGACGTGTCGCTGGTGATGTACGACGACGTGCCCTGGGCCGAGCTGTGCGCACCGCCGCTGACCGTGATCGCCCAGCCGGGCCGGGACATGGGATACCGGGCCTGCGAGCTGGTGCTGCGCGAGGGCACCCGGCGGGCGCGCTCGGTGGTGCTGCCCACCGAGCTGATCATCCGCGGGAGCTGCGGCCCCCGCAGGTGACCGGCGGGCGGCACGCGCTCAGCTCTCGCCGAGGACGTCCCGCGCGTGCGCCTCGATCACCTGGGCCACCTCCGCAGGCGCTCTCAGGTGCGCGCCGTGCCCCTGCCCGTGCAGCGTGACGCGCCGGGCGCCGGGGATCGTCTCCCGCAGGGCGTCGAGCCGCGCGCCGAGATGGGCGGGGCTGCGGTCGCCGCCGAGCAGCACCACCGGCGTGCGGATCGCCGCGTAGGCCGCCCGCCGGTCGCCCAGGGCGTCGATCGCCAGCAGGTCGTCGATCTGGCGGGGCGCGCGCAGCCGCGTCGGCCGATGGCAGGCCACCGCCACGGAGGTCAGCCAGGAGATCGCCGGCGACAGGCCCACCACGTCCCTGAAGAAGATCCGCATCGCCCGGCCCGGCCGGCCCGCCGCCACCGCGGCCGCGGCCGCCTGGCCGGCCGCGCCGCCGAGCGAGGGTCCGAGGGCGACGGGCGGCTCGTACAGGACCGCGCCCGCGAAGGCGTCCGGCGCGAGGAGCAGGGACTCCAGCGCGGCCACCGCGCCGGAGGAATGCCCGACGAGCAGGACGGGCCCGCCGAGCGCGGCCGCCACCGCCACCGCGTCGGCGGCCTCCTGCGCCATGGTGGCGGGCCCGGCCAGGTCCGGCCGGTACTGACGGCGCCGGACGCGCACCACGCGGAACCGCGGCGCGAGCAGCCCCGCGACCTTGCCCCACTGGGTGCCGTCGTCGAGCCCCGCGTGCAGGACGAGGACGGCCGGGCCCTGCCCCTCCTCGACCACCCGGACGTCGGTCCCGTCGGCGGATGTCACCGTGAGCATGGCGCCTCCTCAGTGCGGCCACTGTACGCCTCCTCAGCCCCGTAGTACCTCAGAGCTACGCGCAAGGTGCATCCCCCAGCGGGAAGCCGACTACAAGGCGTGATCCCTACCTTCGGTGCCGGAAGGAAGAACCGGCACGGAAGGGGACCATTCGCCATGGCATCGCTGAGGCACCGCCTGCTCGCCGCGCTCGTCACCGCTTCGGTGGCGGTGCCCGCGTCCGGCGCCGGCGGGTCCGCGGGGGTGCCCGCGCCCGTTCCCGCCGCCGTGGCGCCGCTGCGCGCCGCCACCCCCGCCGCGCTGTCCGCCGAGCTCGCCGGGCGGTACGCCGCCGGGCGCGCCGCCGTCCTGGCCGCCGAGC
>NZ_JBSFGJ010000071.1:0-30239 GCF_053596515.1 Nonomuraea sp. NPDC001684 | reverse complement strand
CCTTGCCGTACGAGCCGGCCTCGCGGCGGAAGCACGACGACCAGCCCGCGTAGCGCAGCGGCAGCTCGTCGCCGCTCACGATCTCGTTGGCGTGGTAGCCGGCCAGCGCCACCTCGGAGGTGCCGACGAGGTAGAGGTCGTCCTCCGGCAGGCGGTAGATCTCCTTGTCGTGGGCCACGTGGAAGCCGGTGCCCTGCATGGTCTCCGGCTTGACCAGCACCGGAGTGATCATCGGCGTGAAACCGGCCTCGATCGCCTGCTGCATCGCCATGTTGAGCAGGCCCAGCTGCAGGCGCGCGCCGACGCCCTTGAGGAAGAAGAACCGCGAGCCTGACACCTTGGCGCCGCGCTCCATGTCGATCGCGCCGAGCGCCTCGCCGAGCTCCAGGTGGTCCTTCGGCTCGAAGTCGAACTGGCGCGGCTCCCCGCACGTCTCCAGGACGACATAGTCGTCCTCGCCGCCCGGAGGGGCGCCTTCCTCGACGATGTTCGGCACCGTCTGCATGAGCTGGTCGAGCTCGGCGGCCAGCTTCTCCGCCTCGGCCTCGGCGGCCTTGACCTGGCTCGCGAGGTCTTTGGCCCGCTGGAGCAGCGCGGCCTTCTCCTCGCCCTGCGCCTTGGAGACCGACTTGCCCATGCTCTTTTGCTCAGCGCGCATCGACTCGAACGAGGTCAGCGCGGATCGGTGGCGCTCGTCGAGGTCGAGCAGCGTTGCGACGACGGAGTCGTCCTCACCGCGGGCACGCTGCGACGCCCGTAGCCGGTCGGGATCCTCACGAAGGGTACGCAGGTCAATCACAAGGAAAGGCTACCGGCGCCCACCCCCGCCCCGCCCCCGGATTCCCCGGCGCACCACTCGGGGCGCACCCGCGGACCCCCGAAGGCACCGCGACCTGTGTGAACCATCGGGAACGGTCGGACCCTGCGAACCATCGGGAACGGTCGGACCCGCGTCAACGCCTCAGAGCGGTCAGGCCCGCGTGAACACCCCGGGGGTCAGAGCCGGCCGGATCTGATGCGGGCCAGCCAGTCGGCGGCCTCGGCGAACTGGGTGTCGGCCGTGCCCCTCTTGATCTGCGGCGTGACCCCGTCGGCGCGGGGGTAGCTGCCGAGGAAGCGCACCTCGCCGCAGATGCGGTGGAGCCCGGCGACGGCCTCGCCCACCCGCGCGTCGGCGATGTGCCCCTCGAAGTCGAAGTGGAAGAAATAGCGCCCGATGCCGTCGCCCGTCGGCCGGGACTCGATGCGGGTCAGGTTGACCCCGCGCACGGAGAACTCGGTCAGCATCTCCAGCAGCGCGCCCGGGTGGTCGTCGGCCAGGAAGACGACCAGCGTGGTGCGGTCGGAGCCGGTCGCCTCCGGCAGCGGCCCCGGACGGCTCACCTTGACGAACCTGGTCACCGTGTCGGACCGGTCGCCGATGTCGCCGGCCAGCGCGACCAGCCCGTAGTGCTCGCCGGCGATGCGCGCGGCGATGGCCGCGTCGTACGGCGAGCCGGGCAGCGAGACCTCCTGGGCCGCGGCCGCAGTGGAAGGCGCGGCGACCACCACGGCGTCGGGCAGCTCGCGGGCGATGAAGGCGCGGCACTGCGTGATGGCCGCGGGATGGGTGTAGACCCGCTTGATGTGCGCGATCTCGGTGTCGGGCCTGGCCAGCAGCGAGAACTGGACCGGCAGCAGCAGCTCGGCCGTGATCGTCAACGGCTCGCCCCAGGCGAACTCGTCGAGCGTCGTGGTGATCGCGCCCTCGATGGAGTTCTCCAGCGGCACGACGGCGCCGTCGGCGTCACCGGAACGGGCGGCGTTGAGCGCCGCGCTCACCGTGGCGCAGGGCAGGCGCTCGGCGGCGGGGTCAAGGAGCCTCAGGGCCTCTTCGGTGAAGGTCCCTTCCGGTCCGAGATAGGCGAGTCTGGGCATGCATCCAGAGTATCCGCAGGTGGTCGCAGCACGCCGCCCTTTCGCCGACCGCGTACGGCACCCGTGCGGACACTCAGCGTGAACCCTTGAGGACCCGCGGCGGGACCAGCGGCCCCAGCCCGAGCCGGGCCGCCCGCACCGCCTGCTCCTCCTCCGGCGACAGCGGCTGCTGCCCCTTCCCGCCCACCACCGGACGCACGTACGTGCGCGTCTCGCTGGTGCCGTTGATCGAGGTCAGCACGATGCCGTCGCCCAGCCCGTTGATCATGGCCACCGAGAACGAGAGCCTGCCGCTCATCTCGGCGAGCGCGTCGTAGCGGCACACGGCCACGTCCCTGATCGCCTTGAGGTCGCCGGCGCCCTCGCCGGCCTGCCTGGCCACCCTGCGCAGACAGTCGTCGACGGCGGCCCTGGCCTGCCTGAGGCCCATGTAGCCGATGAACACGCCACTCACCCCGGCCACGAGGCCCACGACTACCCAAGCGGTAACGAGCACGACACAGAGGGTAATACTTCGGTCAAGCCGGCTGCCGCCGTTTGGGCAACCAGGACGCCAGCAGCCAGACCAGAACCAGCGCCCCGAGCCCGAACCCGTCCTGCACGATCTTCCCGAGCACCAGGCTCACCCCCGGGATCCCGGCGGCGATCAGCGAGACCCCCCACCAGGGCACGGGCACCACGTAGAACAGCCAGACCCCCGCGGCCACCCGCAGCCTCACCGGATCGCGCCCGTCGCCGACGATCGCCCCGAGCACCACGACCACCCAGGCCAGATGGTGGATCCAGGCGACCGGCGAGAGCAGCACCGCCATCAGCGACGTCAGCGCCACCGCCGTCAGCTCGTCCTTCGCCTGGTACGCCGCCCGCGCCGCCCGGAACCCGTACCAGGCCACGGCCGCCACGATCACCGCCCAGATCACGAACGTCAGCGACTCCGGCATGTACAGCCGCAGCAACATGCCGCGGATCGACTGGTTCGTCGTGGCGGTGTTCGCCCCCAGCCGCTCCGGATCGAGCAGCGCCGAGAACCAGAAGGCGGACGCGTCCTGCGGGATCACCACGAACGGCAGCACCGTCAGCACGGCCGCCACGAACGCCGCCATGAAGAACGTCCGCCACTGCCTGGTGACCAGGAAGTAGATCAGGAAGACGCCGGGAGTCAGCTTGACGGCCGTGGCGAGCCCGACCAGGAAGCCCCGGGGCAGCCAGGGCCGCCGTGCCAGGCAGTCCACCAGGCACAGGGCGACCAGCAGGATGTCCACCTGCCCGAACCGCACCTGGTCCCGGATCGGCATCAGGTACGTGCAGGCCACCATGAGCAGCCCGAACACCCACGGCACGTAGGCCCGCAGCGCCTGACGGAAGGCGAACCAGACGGTGACGGCCAGCGCCGCGAAGATGCCGGCCGTCCACACCCATTGGGCGGTGCCCCAGGACATCTCGGCCAGCGCCACGGCCAGCATCGCCGCGACGGGCGGATAGGTGAACGGCAGCAGCTGGGGCGCCGGGGTGAAGAAGTCGTACACCGGACGGCCGTCGAGCAGCATCTGGCCGCCGGTACGGTAGACGTCGAGGTCGACGAGCCGCTGGTCGTCCGGGTTGGTCAGCCACGTGTGCACGAGAGGCGCGGCCGCCGCCGCGACGACGAGCGCCACCACCACCCACGCCCACCACTGCCGCCGGATCACTCGCACCTCGCCTCTTGTCACGATGTGGCACGTTACCGTGGCTGTTGATCGAGGGCGCAGACACTGGGGGTTCCGTACATGCCTTACGCCACGCTCGGGGGCGAGCACCAAGCGCGTCGCGTACGCCCCGCGACCCCGAGCGCCCACCCCAAGCCCCTGCACGATCTCGGTGCAGCGGCGCCTCGGGCGCGCCGCCATCTCATCACGGTGCTCCTCGGCCTCCTGATCGCCGCCCTCCTCCTCCCCGGCACGGCCGCCGCCGCCCAGGGGAGCGCCGCGGCGGCCTCGGGCAACGGCGTCCCGGGGCAAGGCGGGCCGGCAGGGCGGCGGGTCGTCGTGGTCGGCGTCCCCGGCCTCCAGTGGAGTGACTTCAGCGAGTCGGGCACGCCGACCCTGTGGAAGCTCGTCGCCCAGGGCAGCTCGGCGTCACTGTCCACCCGCGCCGTCCCGCCCAAGGACCGTGGCCTCACCTGCCCCATGGCCGGCTGGCTGACCGTCTCCGCCGGTCAGCGCGCCGGCACCCCCGGACAGGGCTGCCCCGCCGCGACGCCTCCTCAGGCCGCCGGGGAGGGCGCCACCGTCCCCGGGTGGCGGGAGCTGGTGGCCTTCCAGGCCGACACCGGCTACGCGGCCCAGATCGGCACGCTCGGCCAGTTGGTGGCGGACGGCGGAGGCAAGGTCGCGGCGATCGGCCCCGGCGCCGCCCTCGCCGCCGCCGACAAGAGCGGAAAAATCACCAAATACGCCCCCACCCTCGACGCCCTGAACGACCTGACCCCCTACAACCTGATCGTCTTCGAAGCCGCCGACCTCACCACCGCCTGGGCCCGCGGCCCCCTCGACGATCATGGCATCCCGGTCTCGCTCCCGGCCGCCGAACGTCAAGCCGCCGCAACCAGGGCAGACCAGCAGATCGCCGCCCTGATCGGCAAAGTGCCCCAGAACACCACCGTCCTGCTCGCCGGCATCTCCGACCTCAGCCCGAACGCCCACCTGCACGCGGCCCTCGCCACGGGACCGTCCCCGAGCGGGCAGCCGTACCCGCGGGGTGGCTCTCTCACCGCCTCCTCCACCCACCAGGACGGCCTGGTCACCATCACCGACCTCACCGCCACCGCCATCCAGCTCCTGGGCCTGACCACCCCTCGCGACGTGGTCGGCCGCGCCTGGCAGCCCGACGGCGACGCCTCCGCGCCGGCCGCCGCCACGGTGACCCGACTGGCCGACGGCGACCTGGCCAGCCAGGTGCTCCGGGACGTACGCGGGCCCTTCTTCACCGTCCTGGTGAGCGTCCAGCTGCTCTTCTACGCGCTGGCCGCCCTGGCGCTGCGCCGCCGCCGCTCCTCCCGCGCCCGGCAGGCCCCGCCCGCCTCCGACGCCGCCGGCTCGTCGGCCGACCGCACGCCCACGGCGACCGCCACCGTGGCTGGCGCTCCCCAGGCGAACGACCACCCTGCCCCGGCTGCGGGCGGCGACCCGGCCGACGCCTCGAAACTGCTGGCCGCCATCCAGGTGGTGGCGACCGTCAGCGGCGCCATCGCCGTCTCCACGTTCCTGGCCCAGCTCGTGCCGTGGTGGAGCCTGCCGATGCCGATGGTCTCGGTGATCGTGACGATCCTGGCCATCGCCGCCCTGATCACCGGCCTCGCGTTCGCCGGCCCCTGGCGTGCGCACGTGCTCGGCCCGCTCACCGTGGTCGCGGCCGTCACCTCGCTCGCCCTCCTGATCGACGTGATGACCGGCTCGGCCCTCCAGGTCAACGCCGTGACCGGCTACGAACCCGTCACCGGAGGACGGTTCTACGGCTTCAGCAACATCGCCTTCGCCGTCTACGCGACCGGCACGGTTCTCGGCCTGGCCGGGGTGGCGCATTGGCTGCTCGGCAGGGGCGTCTCCAGGACGGTGGTCGTGGCGCTGTGCGGCCTGTACGGCGCCTTCGCCGTCTTCGCGGACGGTTCGCCCTCGTGGGGCGCCGACTTCGGCGGTGTCCCGGCGTTCGTGATCGGGGTGGCGGTCTTCCTCATCCTGCTCTCCGGCAGGCGGGTGTCGGTGGTGAAACTCCTGCTCGTGGGGGTGGGCGCGGTCGCGCTGATCGCCGCCATCTCGATCTTCGACTGGATGCGCCCGGCCGACAGGCGCACGCACCTCGGCGCGTTCGTGCAGCAGATCATCGACGGCCAGGCGTGGACCGTGGTCGGACGCAAGTTCGGGGCCATGATCGGCGTGACCGTGGGCAACTGGCCGCTGACCCTGCTCTCGCTGGTCGCGCTGGCGTTCCTGTTCCTGGTGCTGGCCCGCCCGTCGCGATGGGGGATCTCGGCGCTGGGGCAGGCGTACACGCTGGCCCCGCCGCTCAGGGCCGGCCTGTTCGGGACGCTCACCTGCGCCTTCATCGGCTTCCTGATGAACGACTCGGGCATCGCCATCCCGGCCATGGCGCTCACGGTGGCGGTGCCGCTGACGCTCGCGGCCTGCGTACGGGCCCTCCAGCTCGCCACGCCCACACCACCAGCAGAACGGTCAACGCCAGCAGCGCCCACGCGATCTGAGGCCTGAGGACGCCACTGAGCCATTCGACGCCCCGCGGCTGCCCGTCGACCCGGGCGGGCAGGTAGGCCAGGGACAGGACCAGCAGGTGGGCGACCATGAACCCGTCGACGGCCGAGGCGCCCACCAGGGCGAGCATGCCGAACGCCAGCCCGTCGTACCAGGGCAGGATGTACGGCGTGGCGAACAGGTAGGCCACGACGAGCGCCGCCGCCACGACCGGCGCCTCCAGCCCTCCTGAGGCCCCCTCGCGGAAGGCGGACCGCCGGGACGCCAGCCGGAGCAACGACCAAGCGACGAGCGCGAGCACCACCAGCGCGCCCACCTGGATCTCGCCCCGGTACGCGCGCCCGGTGCCCACCAGGGCCCAGAGCCACCCCTGCACCAGCTTCCAGAACGAGGCGTGCGAGATCGCCTTGCTGGTGGTCGTCACCGGCGTGATCGCCTCGGGCCCGACGACCGCGTAGCCGACGACCACCACGGCCAGCGCGCCGGCCGCCATGACGGCGAGCCGCCCAGGACGGCGGCGCAGCTCCCACGCGGGCCCCAGCGCCACCAGCCCCGCGTTGAGCTTCGTCGCCACCCCGAGCCCGAGCAGCACCCCCGACGCGACCGGACGTGCCCTGGCCAGCAGCGCGGCCACCATGCAGGCGATGGCCAGGGTGTCGGCGTGCATGCCCGCGACCAGGTGGTAGAGCAGGAGCGGATTGACCGCCCACAACAGGGCGGCCCGCAGCCGCCGGGCGGGGTCGTCCCTGGTGAAGCGGTCGATCAGCAGGGCCGTGACGACGAAGGCGGCGGCGTTGAACACCGCCAGCACGAAGATGGTCAACCGGAGCGAGTCGCCGCCGATCCAGCTCGCCAGCGCCTGCAGAGCGGTGGCGACGGGCCCGTAGACGCTGGGTTCCTCGCGCCACGGCCGCTCGACCGCGTCGGCGATGGGATCGCCCGGCAGGTCGACGGCGCCGTGCGTGTAGGGGTTGAGCCCCAGCGTGACCATCCGGCCGTACACGGCGTAGTTGAGGTGGTCGCCGGAGCCCGAGGGAGGCAGGAACGCGAGCACCCCCGCGGCGAGACAACCGAGCAGCACCAGCGGCCGGACCCGCAGCCCGGGACGCGGCCCGGCGGCCAGCGCCGCCAGCAGCCCGGCCCCGCCGATGAGCAATGCCGCCGCGGCCAGGACGAGCACCGCATAAGGATCAGGACGGGCATCCAGCCAGTACGGCGGCTGCCACCCCGGCCCGCCCAGCGCCGGAACCATGGGAGAGGGCCCGAGCAACCCGATCGTGATCGTCAGGAGCACCGAGACCGCAATCATCACCAGCCCGGGAACCGCGAGCCGCGCTCGAACGGCGTCGGCGAGCCGCCCCGGCCGAGGCGCCGCCGCCCGCCCACCGGCCGCGGAGGCCAGGGCGAACACCGGCCGCCCACCCCACGCGACGACCCCGCCTCCGCCCGCCGGGAACCGGCGCCGGTCGGCGGCAGACCACGGAAGCCGCAGCGATGCCACCCGGAAGGGTGGGGCTTGTGCCTGTTTGCGGCGTCTCTCCGAAGTCACCCGCAAATTCCAGCACACTCGTCACGGCCCCAGCCCCAGATCATCCACGCCTGTGGATAACCCGGAGCACGAAATCACCGCTTAGGAAGGAGTTTGCCGAGATTTTCGACGACCACCGGCTCCCGGCTCGCCAGAGCCAGAGCGACGTCCCGCAACTGCCGGGCGCGGTGCAGCTGGGCCCGCCAGTCGTTGCCGGTGGCCCGGTGGGACATCTCCACCTCGACCTCGACGACCCTGAACCCCTTGCGCAGCAGGTCGATGGTGAGCGCCGTCTCGACTCCGAACCCGTGCGCCAGCGGCCGGGCGGCCTCGAAGGCGGCTCGGGTCAGGCAACGCTGGCCGTTGAGCGGCTGGGCGGCCTCGAAGCCGGTGGCGCGGCGGATGCCGTCTTTGGACACGCGCACGACTAACCCATGGCCGCCGAGCTTCACCCGCGTGCCGAACAGCGCGATCGTCATGTCGGCCTTGCCCTCGCGCACGGGCTCCACCAGCGGTGCCGCGGCGCTCGCCGTGTCACCCAGGTCGGCGTCGAGGAAGAGCAGGTGGCGAGGGGTACGGTCCTCGTCGAGGAGGCGTACGGCCTCAGCGCCCGTCTCCATGGCCGCGGCCTTGCCGCGGTTGCGGCTGTGGCGGACCACCCGCGCGCCCGCCGCCCGCGCCACCTTGCCGGTGCGGTCGTGCGAGCCGTCGTCGACGACCACGACGAGATCGACGCCCGGCAGGCCGGCCGCCGCGGCGACGGTGGCGGCGATGCGGTCGCCCTCGTTCACCGCGGGAATGACGACGGCCGTGTCAGCCTGCGTCATGATCCCTCGGTGATGAGGAACTCCTGCGGCAGCTCGTCATGCACGGTGAACACCGAGACGAGCCCCGTCACCTGCAGGATCTTGCGGACGGCCGGACGCGGCGCGGCCACCTCCAGCACACCTCCCCGCTCTTTCATGCGCTTGAGCGCCGAGAGCAGCACGTTCATCCCCGTGGAGTCGCAGAAATCCACGGCGGACATGTCGATGACCACCCGGCTGGGCTCGTCCTGCAGCAGCCGAGTGAACTCGGCCTGCAGGTGAGGCGCCGTATAGAGGTCGATTTCTCCGGTGATGGCAACGAGTGCGCACCCGGCATGTGATCGAGTCGAGACCTTGAGCTCCACATGGGCAGGCTAGCGGCGCGGAGGCTTCCGGTCACGTTGTCACGCCGAGAGGGGAACGACAGGTTTTTGTCCTCCGTTTGGGCTCCATCAAAACGGAGAGTACGCGAAGCTTGACAGCGTGACACCGGAACCGGCAACGCTTCATGGAGAAGGAGGGGCTGTGGCCCGCCCCATGGGCCTCGTATCGATGAATGCAGAGAAACCTGAAGATCCACAGCGTCAGGGGCTCCGGGAACGTCTGGAGACCATCCTCATCCGCACAGAAAAGGCCACGTCATGGCATGACGAAGCAGCGCGCCTGCGCAGTCTGCTGAACCACGAGGGCTACGTCCCGATCCGCACCAGGCTGGCGAGCGAAGACCTCGACTTCCTGGCCGGCTCCCGCGCCGACCTGCTCAGGTTCGCCGAGCTCGGGCTGCGGCTGCTCGACCTGCACCAGCCGCGCGACGCGGGTGGCATCACGAGCGACACCGCCAACCCGATCCTGCGGTGCCGGAGCTGCATGTGGCGCTGGCCCTGCCCGACGTTCCGGGCGATGTCGGAGTCGTTCGGGCAACGCGACACCGCGCTCCCCGAACCCGCCTGACCCGGGCGCCCAGACCCGGGCGACCCACGATCGAGGAAGCGAGACCACAGCGGAAGATCGAGGCAGGACACCGTGCGGGAACGTCAACTTCCGGACACCAGGGGCAACCGGATCTCGAACCGGCACCCCGGTCCTTCGTTGACCACCCCGATCATCCCATCATGCGCCTCGACGATCCCCTGGGCGATCGCCAGCCCGAGCCCGGCGCCGCCGTCGGCGGTGGGCGTACGCGCGGCCTCCCCCCGGAACGCCACCTCGAACACCCGAGGCAGATCCTCCTCGGGAATCCCCCCGCAACCGTCGGCCACCGAGAGGCAGGCCATCCCCTGCTCGTCCACCCCCGCCCGCAGCACCACGGCCCGTTCCGACGGCGTGTGCCGGATGGCGTTGACGACCAGGTTCCGCAGGGCCCGGCCCAGCGCCGCCGCGTCGGCCTCCACGGGCACGGCCCCCGCCGCCTCCGCCGTGAGCACCACCCCCTTGGCCCTGGCCAGCGGCTCGACCCCGGCCAGCGTGTCCGCGACGAGGTCGGCGAGCCCGATCCTGGCCCGCGAGAGCCGCAACGCGCCCGCGTGGATGCGCGACAGCTCGAACAGGTCGTCCACCATGGCCGAGAGCCGTTCGACCTCCAGCTTGATCTGGCCGTGGTAGCGCGCGACCGTCTCGTGGTCGGCCACCACCCCGTCCTCCAGGGCCTCGGCCATGGCCCGCAGGCCGGCGAGCGGCGTGCGCAGGTCGTGGCTCACCCAGGCGACCAGTTCCCGGCGCGCGCCTTCGAGCGCGCGTTCCCGCGCGTACGCCTCCTCAAGGGTGCTCGCGATCTCCTGGAGCTCGGCCGGCAACCCCAGCGGCGCCCTGAACGGCACGTCGCGCACGGCCGCCACCAGCCGCCTGCTCTCCCCCACCACCCGCCTGGCCAGCACGAACGCGACCCCGAGCCCCACCAGGCCGCCCACCGCGACCACGCTGAGCACGAAGTCCTTGACCGCCCCCTCGATGATCATCTTCATGGTGATGGCGACCACGCCCGCCAGCGTCGCCGCCACGGCGACCACCACCACGACGGCCAGCATCACCCCGATCGACCTGGTCCGCAGTCGTCCCATGGCCCATACGCCGGCGGCGGCGACCAGCAGCCCCAGCCCCGCCGAGACGGCCACGACCATGGGCAGCTCGCTCACCGACACCATGGGATCGGGAGGCGTCACCCCGCGCTCTCCTGCGGCTCGTACCGGTAGCCGACACCCCAGACCGTGACGATCCGCCGCGGCTCGGTCGGGTCCGCCTCGACCTTCTCCCGCAGCCGCCGCACGTGCACGGTCACGGTCGAGGAGTCGCCGAACGACCATCCCCACACCTGGTCGAGCAGCGCCGACCTGCTGAACGCCTGCCGCGGGTTGCGCATGAGGTAGGCCAGCAGGTCGAACTCCCTGGCCGTCAGCATCACCTGCGCGCCGCCGAGCCGCACCTCGTGGGCGCCGACGTCCACGACGAGGTCGCCGTCGCGCAGCACGCCGGTGCCGGCCGTGACCGACGCCCCCCGCGCCCGGCGCAGCACCGACTGCACGCGCAAGGCCAGCTCCCGGGGGCTGAACGGCTTCGTCACGTAGTCGTCGGCCCCGGTCTCCAGGCCCACCACCCGGTCGATCTCCTCGCCGAGCGCGGTCAGCATGATCACCGGGACCGGCCACCGCTCCCTGAGCTTCCTGCACACCTGGAGCCCGTCGATCCTGGGCAGCATCAGGTCGAGCACCATGAGGTCGGGCGGGTCGGCCAGGGCCCTGCGCAGCGCCTCGGCGCCGTCGCCCACGCACTCCACCTCGTGCCCGTCGCGCTCCAGATAGCGCGCCACGACCTCGGACACGGTCGGATCGTCGTCGACCACCAGGATGCGGGTGTTCACCGTCTCACCGTACGGCTGAGCCCAGGTGGCGGACATGGCGGCGGACATGGACGTCACAGGTTCGTAAGCCTCGCGGATCATGCTCGCAGGACGTACGGTGGCCTCATGAGTAGAGTCGTGATGCTCGTTTTAGGGACCCTTCTCGGTCTCTTCGTGCTGTTCAACTTCCTCCTGCCCCTGCTGGCAGGTCTGTTCAAGTTCGCCCTGATCGTCGGGGTCGTCGGCCTGATCGTCTTCATCACCGTCACCGTCGTCGGTAAGTCCCGTTCGTCGCAGTGACGTCGCTTCTGTTCGATCCGTGGCTGGTGGGGATCACCATGATGGCGATCCTCCTGCTGGCCACGTGGGCGGCCACGTTGCCGCCCGTCCTCGGCGGTGAGTCTCCCGGCTTCCCGCTGACCTACGCGCGCCGCACGGCCTTCCAGCGGCTGCGCGATCCCGACGCGGCCGGACGCCCGCGTCCACGAGCGCCTTAGGCGAGCCCCGCTTCCGTCAAAGCGGGGCTCATCGTCATGGGTGAGCCCTGATCCGTCGTCATGTCTGAAGGGCTCATGATCGATTCACTTGTCACGTTCGTCATCGGCGTGTCCGGCGGCCATGCCGCGCTCGCCATCGTGCTGTTCACCCTCGCCGTACGCCTGGTCCTGCTGCCGCTCAACGTCCGGCAGGCGCGGGCCGGCCAGGTCCGGCAGCGGCTCGCGCCCAAGTTGCAGGAGCTGCGCAAGCGCCATGGGCGCGATCCCGAGCGGCTGTCCCAGGAGCTGACCGCTCTGTACGCCCGGGAGGGCACGTCGCCGTTCGCGGGGATCTTGCCGAAGCTGGCGCAATTGCCGTTCCTGTGGCTGATGTTCAGGGTGGCCACGCACCCGACGGCACTGGCCGGTCACACTCTGTTCGGGGCGCCGCTGGGCCAGCAGCTCGCGGGCGTGGTGGCCAATTTCGGACTGATCAGTTGGCCGGTTTCGGTCTTTGTCATCGTGATCGCGGGGCTCGTGCTGCTGGCATGGCTGTCGGCACGCTCGATCAAGGTGTCGGAGGAGCAGCCGGAGTTGCTGCGCAAGGTCATGCCGCTGTTGCCGTACGGCTCCGCGCTGGCCGTGCTCGTGCTCCCCCTTGCGGCCGGCCTGTACCTCCTGGTCTCCACGGCGTGGGCCGTCACCGAACGGGCCGTACTGGCGGCCAGGACCGCCTAACCGGCCTCCTTCAGGGCCGCGACCTGCCCGTTCACCGCCGCCCCGTTGGGTGCGGGCAGGATGGCCCACACCGTCGTCGTGTCACCGTCGTGACGAACCCCCCAGCTCTCAGCCACGTATTCGACGATCCCCAGCCCCCGGCCCCCGAGCGAAGACAGGGTCGGGCGGCCCGCCCGCGGCTCCGTCGCCGCACCCCCGTCGCTGACCGCCACCTCTATGTGATCGTCGCTACGCATCCAGGCGACCCTCACCATGCCTGAAGGCAGCGGATGCGCGTGCCGCAGCGCGTTGCTCAGCAACTCGCTCACCACCAGCACCGCATCGTCGATCGCGGCGGTGTAGACCCCACAATCCTGCAGGTCAGTGCTCAGACGCTGGCGGGCGACGGCGACGCTGGACGGCGCGTACGGCAGCAGCACCACGCTTGACACACCCACCTCCCCGTTCCCTGTGCCCCCCGCGGGAACACTCCCCGGTACGACCGAAATGCCCCGTTAGCCAATCGCAGAAACCGCATCTCGATCACAGCTTGTACACATTGGACGATAGATCAGCTCAACTGTGACCACCTCGTTACCGCATCGGTGTGTCGGATCGGATAGGGGAAGCGCGCCTCAGGATCAACCGCATCCTCGTACCCCCTCCGGGCCTCGGTTGAGCACTCACTTCTCCCCCCTGTGCCCTGGCCAGACTGCGCACGATGTAGAGCCCGAGCCCCACTCCACCAAAGCGTCTCCGGTCCCCACTGTCCACCTGGACGAAGCGCTCAAAGATCCGTTCGCGGTCAGGCGGTGGGATTCCGACCCCCTCGTCATCCACCACTACGACCACGCCGTCGTCTTCGGGCCAAGCTTCAACACAGATCAATCCACCCATTGGGGAATATTTAAACGCGTTCTCCAGCAATTGCCCCAAAACGATGTCGGTTGCCAGGGCGTCACCCAGCACCGGCGGCAATTCGTCCGGGATGCGTACTTCGACGCGGTGGCGGTCGGACAACGCGGGGAGGCCGAGCGTGGCCGCGTGGATCCGGGCCGCTAGGTCGAACGCCTCGATCCGCACGGCCAGCTCGTCCGCGCCCGCCCTGGCTCCCAGCAGCAGGTGGTCCATGAGCTGGCCCAGCGATCCGGCCCGCTCGGCGATCGTGTGCACGGCCGAGCGGCGTTCCGCGTCGCTCATCTTGTCCCAGCGCGCGTCGAGCGTGCCGGCGAACCCGCGCACGATCGTGATCGGCGTGCGCAGCTCGTGGCTGGTGGTGGCCAGGAAGAGGTCCTTGGCCTCCTCCAGCTCCTTGGCCTGGGTGACGTCGCGGAAGTCGATGACGATCTCGCCGGTCTCCTCGATGCGCGCGCTCACCACGTCCAGCCAGCGCCCGTTCTCCATCTGGAACGTGAGCTTCTCGCCGGGGCTGGGCAGCGGGAACGGCGGCGGGCCGCCGAGCACCGCGTCGGCGGGGAAGGCGGTCAGCTCGGCCGCGGCGGGGTTCCAGCGCACGACCCGGCCGGCGTCGTCCAGCACGGCGATGCCGTCGGCGCTGGCGTCGAACACGGCCCGCTCGTGCGCCCGCTGCCGCACCGCCTCCTGGTAGGCCACCGCGTTGCCGACCGCGATGCCGGCGTGCCCGGCCAGCAGTTCGAGCAGCTCCAGCTCCAGGTGGCCGGGGGCGGGCCCGGCGAACAACGCGTAAAGGGCCCCGTAGGGGCGGCCGCCGACCGCGGCCAGGCCGAGCGCGATCGTGTGCAGCCCGTTGAGCCTGGCCCACACCAGGTCGCCGAGCCCCTGGGACTCCAGCATGACGGTCTTGCCCGTCCGTAAGAGCTTGTCCACCAGGCTCGTCCGCAGGCCGGTGGTGGTGCCCCTGAGCGTCTCCGGCAGCCGGTACGTGCTGACCAGCCGCAGCCGCTCGCCCTCGATCAGCACGAACCCGCCCGCGTCCGCGCCCGTCAGCTCGGTGAGGCTGGCCGAGATGCGGTCGAGCACGGCCGGCAGCTCCAGCTCGGAGTTGATGTCGCCGACCACGTCGGTGAGCCGGCGCACCAGCCTGGCCCGGCGTTCCATGCGCAGCCCGGCGACCTCGTCGGCCCGCGCGGGATGGTGGGCCAGGACGTAGCCGACCACGGAGTTGCCCATGCGCAGGGCGTTGATGTCCACCCGCAGGTCGAGCGGCCTGCCGTCCTTGTGGACGCGCTTGGTGCGCAGCGACACCTGGCCCCCGGTGCGGACGCGCTCCAGCACCGCGTTGTGCTCGGCGGCCAGCTCGTCGGGGACGATCGGCGCCCGGCGACCCAGCATCTCGGCCGCCGTCCAGCCGAACAGGTGCTCGGCCGCCGCGTTCCAGACCAGCACGCTCTGGTCGCGGTCGAGCGCCACCACGGCGTTGGGGGACCCGGCGAGCACGGCGCGAGCGATCTCCTCGTCACTCCCGACCCATGCGTATCCCACACCTCCATAGTGCACGTGGCGTGGTGGGTCTGACGGGCGATCCGTCCGATACGCTGCGCTCACGAAGATTCCGGTGGCTGAAACGGGTGAGCGGCATGTCGAGCAGCGACCTCGATGCCCTGCTGAGAGTGACCTCCAGCACCTACAAGGGCGAGGGGCCGCCACACATCGCGTTCGGCACCTACGACGGCGCCGTGGGCAGGCTGGTGCTCGCGGTGACCGGCAAGGGCATCGCGGCCTGCAGTTTCGAGGCCGAGAACACCGTGTTCGAGCGGGTGGCCAAGGAGGTCGGCACGTTCATCGGGCCCGACGCCCGCCGCCTCGACCCGGTGCGCCGGGAGCTCGACGCGTACTTCTCCGGCCGGCTGCGCACCTTCGCCACGCCGGTGGACCTCGCGCTGGCCACGCCGTTCGCCCGTACCGTGCTGCAGAAGACCATGGCGGTGCCCTACGGCACGACCACGACGTACGAGGAGATCGGCGCGAGCATCGGACGGCCGCGCGCCCTTCGCGCGGTCGGCAACGCGATCGGCGCCAACCCGGTGTGCGTGATCGTGCCCTGTCATCGGGTGGTCCGTGAGGACGGCGAGCTCGGCGACTACGCCGGAGGCGTGGCCGCCAAGCAGCACCTGCTCAACGTCGAACGCCGGGTCTCAGCGGGCCACTGAGCGACGCCGGCCGAGCACGCCGATGAGCAGCGTCACCAGGGCCGCGACCAGCGCGCCGCCGAGCGCGCCGTTCATCCACGGCTCCCGCGTGAAGCCGACGGCCTCGCGGGCGGACGCCCAGAAGTCGTCCCAGCCGGCGACCGTGGGCGTCGAGGTGGTGAACCAGTAGGCGGCGAAGCCCAGCGCCCACGGCAGCAGCATCAGCCAGCGCGAGGGCGCGTCCTCGGCGGTGTTCCAGCGGGCCGCGCCGCCGAGCACGAAGTAGTCGACGGCCAGCACCGCGAACATCGGCACGAACACCGCGCCGATCACCCCGAGGAACGCGCCGTAGGAGGTGACGTCCACGACCAGGGCGATCGCGGTGGTGAGCACGCCGATCGCGGTCGAGACGATCCGCCGGTCCACCTTCGGCATCAGGTTCTGCAGCGAGACGGTGGTGGAGTAGACGTTGGCGAAGGACTGGTCGGTCTCGCGCAGCACCAGGATGCCGAAGAACAGCGCGCCCAGCGGCGCCGCGACGAACGGCTGGAACACGACCATGCCGTCGGCCTGGACCGCCTGGGCGCCCGCGATGGCCACCGCGTACACGCCGAGTGCCAGGCAGGCCACCTGGGCGACGGTGTAGCCGCCGACGACGCCGGTGAAGGCGGCCCGGCTGGAACGCGAGTGCCTGGCGAAGTCGGCGGCCATCGGCACCCACGACACCGACAGGGCGATGACGTAGTCGACGGCCGGGGCGAAGGCCGTCCACGACCCGCCCGTGTACGTCGGCGCCTCGCCCAGGAACGACACGGTGAACCAGATCAGCGACACGATCACGCCGGCGGTCACGTACCGGCGCAGCAGCCGGATCGACCCGAGCGGCCAGACGGCGAGCGCGGTGGTCAGCACCCCCGCCACCACCACCCACACCTGGTACGGGACGCTTCCGAAGATCGCGTTCGCGGCCTTGGCGATCACCCAGAGCTCGAAGGCCCCCCAGCCGAGCATCTGCACGATGTTCAGCACGGACGGGACGTACGACATCTTCGCCCCGAACAGCCCGCGCAGCAGCACCATCGCCGGCCGCCCGGTCTGCGTGCCGGGGATGGCCGACAGGCCGACCATGGCCGTGCCGATGAGGCTGCCGACCACGGCGGCCGTGAGCGCGGCCACGAGGCTGAGCGGCGCGTTGCCCAGAGGATCGATCAGGACGAGCGCGCCGGAGAAGCCGAGGAGGCTGACACCGAGGTTGGCCCAGAGCGCGCCCTGGTCGAGGACGCCGAGGGTCTTGGGGGGCGCGCCGTCAAGGGTCAGCGGAACTTCGTCGACGACATGCGTCATCGCACACTCCCTACGCCGGCATTACCCGGACAGGTTCAGGCGGTCGGCAGCGGCTGTGTTGCTGCCCTCTCAGCCCGGCACCCCGAGCTCCCGCGACTATGCAGTTGGCGCCCTCATCATGCCTCAATGGCGGCGGAACCGCCACAGTGGGGCATTCAGGCCACGAAAGGATCCTGCCCGGTCTCGCTGACCATCGGACGGCGCGCGAACTCCCACGACTGCATGCCGCCGCCCACGTTGACGGCGTCGCGCCCGAGCTGGTTGAGCCACGCCGTGACCTGCATCGACCGGCCGCCGACCCGGCACACCACGTAGACGGTGCGGTCGGCGGGCACCTCCTCGACCCGGCCCTGGATCTGCGACATGGGGATGTGCACGGCCTCGGGGGCGTGGCCGGCCAGCCACTCGTCCTGCTCGCGGACGTCGAGCAGGTAGGCGTCGTCGGGAACGGCGGTGACGTCGATCTCTGGAACGGTCATGCCTCCATCATCCCGCGCCCGGGACCCTACTTGAGCAGGCGCGACATCCGCCGGTCGGCCAGCGGCTTCCCGCCCGTCTGGCAGGTCGGGCAGTACTGGAGCGCGGAGTCGGCGAAGGACACCTCGCGGATCGTGTCGCCGCACACGTCGCACGGCTGGCCGGCCCGGTTGTGCACGCGCAGCCCGGACTTCTTCTCCGCCTTGAGGTCTTTGGCGGCCAGCCCGTGCGCCCGTTCGACGGCGTCGCGCAACGTCGTCACGATGGCCTCGTGCAGGTCGGCGATCTGCGCGTCGGTCAGCGTCGCGGCGATCTTGAACGGCGACATCCTCGCCGCGTGCAGCACCTCGTCGGAGTAGGCGTTGCCGATGCCCGCGATCACCTTCTGGTCGCGCAGCAGCCCCTTGATCTGGGTGCGGTTGCCGCCCACGATGCGCTTGAGCGCCTCGACGGTGAAGGCGTCGTCGAGCGGGTCGGGGCCCAGCGCGGCGACGCCGGGCACGTCCTCCGGCTTGTCGGTGACGTAGACGGCCAGCCGTTTCTGCGTGCCGGCCTCGGTCAGCTCGAAGCCGGGGGCCAGGCCGTCGTCGTCGGGCGCCAGCCGTACGCGTACGGCCAGCGGCCCCTTGCCCGGCCGCACCGGCCGCGCGCCGGTCAGGTCGTCGCGCCAGCGCAGCCAGCCGGCGCGGGCCAGATGGATGATCAGGTGCAGGCCGTCGCAGTCGAGGTCGAGGAACTTGCCGTGCCTCGACACGTTCGTGACGGTGAGCCCGCCGAGCGCGGTGACCGGCGGGTCGAACGTCTTGAGCGCCTGGAAGCCGACGACGTCGACGCCGGCGATCGAACGGCCGACCGCCCGCTCGCGCAGGAAGTTGGTGAGCGACTCCACCTCGGGAAGTTCCGGCATGCCCCCAGGGTATGGCGCGCGCCGGGCCGGCACGCGACTACGGCACGTCCCAGAAGGCGAGCTCGTGTGCCATGCCCTCGGCGAACAGCGCCTCCGCCCGCACGGGGTCGGGGTCGGCCTCGTCGATCATCTGCCCGATCCGTACGGTCAGCGCCGCGAACGCGGGGTCGGCGTAGGTGTCCACCCAGGCCCGGTACCGCGGCTCGGCGGGCGGGTTCTCGGCGAGAATCTTCCCAAGACTCGAATATCCCCACATACACGGATAAAGCGCGGCCAACCCCTCCCCGTACGACCCCGCCGCCTCCAGCAGGAACGCCGTGTACGCCACACACGCCGGCCCCTTCACCGCATTGTCCAGATCGGCCCCGAACTCCGCCGACAACGACCGATGCAGCCGCAGTTCGTCGTGGTACGTCGCGTACGCCAGATCCACCAGGTCTCCCAGATGCCCGTCCGGCGCCTGCCAGGCCAGCCTGGAGAACACCCGCACATAGTCGAGCAGGTACAGGTAGTCCTGCTCCAGCCAGGACCGGAAGACCGGCTCCGGCAGGTCGCCGCGCCCGATGCCGGCCACCGTGGGATGGTCCAGCTGCGCCTGGAGCAAGGGCCGGCCGATCGCGTGAAGTCTTTCCGAAATGCTCATGCCTGGGAGGTTAGTGTCGGGACATGACCGTGACGATCGCCGAAGAACTTCTCCTCCTCGCCCACGACGAGGAAACCGGCAAGCAGCTCATCGGAGGCGTCCAGCTCGACCCCGCGCTCGGCGGCGCGATCCTCGCCGAGCTGGCCGCCGCGGGCCGCGTCGAGCTGGCCGACGACAAGGTGACGGTGACGGACCCCACCCCGCTGGGCGACGCCGAGCTCGACGCCGCCCTCGCCCGCATGGCCGAGGACGGCAAGGCCAGGAAGCCCGCGTGGTGGGTGCAGCGGCTGCAGTCGGACAAGCTGCGCAGGCGCCTGCTCGCCAGGCTCGCCGAGGCGGGCGTGCTGGCCGAGGAGCGCGGCCGGGTCCTGGGCATCTTCCCGACCACGCGCTGGCCGGAGGCGGACCCTCAGGTGGAGGCCGACGTGCGCGAACGCGTCACGGCCGTCCTCGCGGGCGCCGACCCCGACGAGCGCACCGCCACGCTGATCGCGATCATGCACGCGGCGAAGCTCGACCGCAAAGCCTTCCCGGGCGCCGACCGCGAGCGCGTCAAGGAGATCGCCGAGGGCGAGTGGGCCGGCCAGGCGGTCGCCAAGACGATCACCGCCATCACCGCGGCCATCGCCGCCACCGCCTCCACCGCCGCGGTCGTCGCCGCCACCACGACCTGAGCCGGCCCTGACCGGGCCCGGCCGTTCCCGCGAGGCTCGCGCCTATGCGGGAACGGGTCAACCGGCGTCCACGATCTCCTTCGGCACCGGCTTGTCGGCCTTCAGCGCGTCGAAGAGGGCCAGCGCCTTGAGCCGGTCCCACTTGACCGCCGCGCCGCCGCCGGCGACGATCTCGTTCCCGCCGAACGGCACCACCGTCGTGACCGGGCTGTCGCCCATCGCCAGCCCCAGCGAGAGCATGTCGAACGCGCCGGTGCCGGAGTCGACCTCGACCGCGTCCGTGGCGCTCATGGCCAGCGGGATCGAGGTGAACGGGTTGATCAGCACGCCCGGACTGGCGGCCTTCTTCACCACCGCGCCGAGGAACTGCCGCTGCCGCTTGGTGCGCTCGAAGTCCGGCAGCGCGCCGCCCTTGCGGGTGCGCACGTAGCCGAGGGCCTGGGCGCCGTTGAGCACCTGCTTGCCCTTCTTGAGCTTGAGCCCGGCCTTGGGGTCGTCGACGTCGGCCCGGACGTTGATCTCGACGCCGCCGATCGCGTCCACGATGTCCACGAAGCCGGCGAAGCCGATCTCCATGTAGTTGTCGACGTGCACGCCGGTGACCGTCTCGATCGTGCGGACCAGCAGCTTCGGCCCGCCGGACGCGTACGCCGCGTTGAGCTTGTCGCGCCCGCGCCCCGGAATGGTCACCGCCGAGTCGCGCGGCAGGCTGACCAGGGTGGGCTTGTCGCCGTTGTCGGAGATGTGCAGCAGCATCATCGAGTCGGTGCGCTGCCCGACCGCGCGCCCGGTGGCCAGCTTCTTGCGCTCGGCCGCGGTCAGGCCCTTGCGGCTGTCGGAGCCCACCAGCAGCCAGTTGGTGCCAGGCGTGTCGGCGGGCCGGCCCGGGTACTCGTCGAGCACCCCGTCGATGCCCGCCAACCGGGAGTTGATCCAGAAGAACAGGCCGACGGACGCCACCAGGAGCAGCGCGACCAGGCCCGCGACGATCTTCAGGACGGTCCGGCCGCGCACCCGCGGCCCCCTGGGCCCGCGCGGCTCCTTCGGCGCGGTCTCGCCCGCCGCCCTGAGCGGTTTGACCGGGCTGTTCCCGGCACGCTCGCGTCCGTAGACCTTGCCCGATCGGGGAGGCGGCGGAGGCGGCGGAGGCGGCTGCTCGTCGGAGTAGGCGGGCAGCTTGGACGTGGCCGCGTTCGGCACGCCCGGCGGGACCCGGTGGGCGGGTGCGCCACCGGAACGCTGCCCGTCGCCGGGCCTCGGTGGCAGCGGGCGGCCGTCGCCCGGCGAGCGCATGGCCCGCGTACGGTCGTCCTCAGACACTTCGCCTTCTTCCCTTCGGTATGCCATAGACGCTACGTCCAACCCCCTGGCAGTGAAGACATCTCACCAAGTTTCTCCCACGGACAAGTACACACAACTAGCGGAGAGTCACTGCGGAAACATAGACGCGGACTGCGTCGTTAGCGTTATGGACGACCTCTATCGAAGGGATGATCGTGTCCGCTCCGGACTCGTGGAGTCTTGGCCCGTGCCTCGGCACGGGTTCCTCTGAGGGCTCACCCCGGTGAGCGCCTATCTCGGCCTACTGGCCCTTTTCCTCCTCACCGCCGCCACCGGGTACTTCGTCGCCCAGGAGTTCGCCTTCGTCGCCGCCGACCGGGGCCTCCTGCGCGAGCAGGCCGCCGCCGGTGACACCCAGGCCGAAAAGGCGCTCCAGGTGACCTCCCGGCTCTCGTTCATGCTCTCGGGCGCCCAGCTCGGCATCACCGTCACGGCCCTGCTCGTCGGTTTCCTGGCCGAGCCGGCCATCTCCGTCCTGGTACGGCCCTGGCTCGACGGCACGGGCCTGCCCGACGCGGCGATCACGGGGCTGTCCGTGGCCGCCGGCGTGTTCGTGGCGACCGTGGTGCAGATGGTGCTCGGCGAGCTGGCGCCGAAGAACCTCGGCATCGCCAGGCCCGAGCCGGTGGCCAAGTTCCTGGCCGGGTCCACGCTGGTCTACCTGGCGGTCGTCGGGCCGGTGGTCAAGCTGTTCGACTCGGCCGCCACCGGGCTGCTCCGCCGCGTCGGCATCGAGCCGGTCGAGGAGGTCGAGCACGGGGCCACCCCCGAGGAGCTCTCCCGGATCATCGAGGAGTCGACCCAGGCGGGCGAGCTGCCCCCGAGGTTGTCGGAGCTGCTGGAGCGCGCCCTGGAGTTCGGCGACCACAGCGCCGAGGAGATCATGGTGCCGCGCCCCCGCGTGGTGGCGCTGCGCGACTCCCAGCCCATCTCCGACCTGGTGGAGGTCATGCGCGAACGCGGCCACTCCCGCTACCCCGTCGTCGGTGACGACGGCGACGTGGTGGGCGTGACGGGCGTGCGCGAGCTGCTGGAGTCCGGCCTGGACGAGGGCCTGGTCGGCAGCATCACCCGCCCCGCGCTGCTGGTGCCCGACTCGCTGCCGCTGCCGGCCGTCCTCGACCGGATGCGGGCGGCCAACGACGACATCGTCTGCGTCATCGACGAGTACGGCGGCCTGGCCGGCGTGCTCACCGTCGAGGACCTGGCCGAGGAGCTGGTCGGCGAGCTCGTCGACGAGAACGACCCCGAGCCGGCGGGCGCCGTCGAGCGGCCCGGCGGCGTCTGGGAGGTGCCCGGCTGGCTCAGGCTGGACGAGGTCGAGCGCGCGACCGGCGTCGCGCTGCCGGAGAGCGACGACTACGACACCCTCGCCGGTCTGGTGCTGGCCCGGCTGGGCCGGATGCCCGACCCCGGCGACATGGTGATCGTCCCCATCGAGGGGGTCGCCGACCCGTTCGCCGACGACGCGGCCGAGCACCTGGCCGAGCTGACCGTCATGTCGCTCAACCGCCGGGTGCCCGAATGGGTGCGGCTCGCGCCCGTGCAGCACGCGGAGGCGTCCCGATGACGATGATCCTGGTCAGCCTCGCGCTGCTGTTCTTCAACGCGCTGTTCGTGGCCGCCGAGTTCGCGTTCGTCTCCGCCAGGCGGCACCGCCTGGAGGAGATGGCCTCGGGCGGCAACCGCCTGGTCCGGGTCGCGGCCAAGTCGGCCGTGGGCGGCGGGCGTCAGCTCTCGCTCATGCTGGCCGGCGCGCAGCTCGGCATCACGCTGTGCACGCTGGGCCTCGGCCAGGTCACCGAGCCGGCCATCGAGCACTTCCTGGAGCCGGTCTTCGCCGCCGTCGGCGTGCCGGAGTCGCTGCGCATGCCGATCGCGCTGACGATCGCCCTTGCGTTGGTGACGTTCCTGCACATGGTGGTGGGCGAGATGGCCCCCAAGTCGTGGGCGCTGACGCACCCCGAGCGGGCGGCGCTGGTGCTGACGCTGCCGTTCCGCGGGTTCACGCAGCTCATGCGCCCGCTGCTGTCGTCGCTCAACGGGCTGACCAACCTGATCCTGCGCCTGTTCGGCGTGCAGCCGCGCGACGAGCTGGCCACCACCAGGACGCCCCGGCAGCTCGCCATGCTGGTGGGCGAGTCGGGCCGGATGGGCCTGCTCGACCGTGAGGAGCACGACCTGCTCACCCGCGCGCTGCGGCTGCAGGCCGAGGGCATCGAGCGTCTGATGGTGCCGATCGACCGGGCCGTGAAGGTGCCGCCGGCCGCCGGGTCGGCCCAGATCAGGGCCAGGGCGGCGGGCAGCGGCCACCTGCGGCTGCTCGTGGGCGGTCCGGCCGGAATCGAGGGCGTCCTGCACGCCCGTGACGCCCTCCTGCAGCCCACGCGTACGGCCGGTGAGCTCGCCAGGCCGCTGCCGAGGCTCGCGTGCGTCACGCAGGTCCCCGAGGCCGTGACGGCCCTTCAGGAGGCCCGCGCGCACCTGGCGCTGGTCACCGGCCAGGGCGGCGCGGTCATCGGCATGGTGAGCCTCACGGACCTGCTGGGCGAGCTCCTGGACACCAAGGCCGCCTCGCGCGCCTACTCCCCGGCGGCGAACCCGTCGAGGTAGGCGGCGTGCTGCGCCCGCTCGGCCTCGATGAGCGGGTGCGGCTCGGCGTAGACGTGTTCGAAGATCGCCGAAGGGGCCGGGTCGGGCAGTTCGAGCAGCCGCCTGCGCAGCTCGGCCCCGATCTTGGCGGCGTCGGCCTCGACCTCGCGGAAGAAGTCGTCGCCGGTGCCGGCCGCGGTCAGGTACGCCCTGACCCGCTCGATGGGGTCGCGCCGCCGCCACGCCTCGACGTCGTCCTTGGCCCGGTAGCGGGTGGGGTCGTCGGAGGTGGTGTGCGCCCCCATCCGGTACGTGAACGCCTCGATGAGCGTGGGCCCCTGCCCCGACCGGGCGTCGGCCAGCGCCTTGCGCGTGACCGCGAGGCAGGCCAGCACGTCGTTCCCGTCGACCCGGACGCCGGGGAACCCGAAGCCCTCGGCCCGGCGGTACAGCGGGATCCGCGACTGGCGTTCCTGGGGCTCGGAGATGGCCCACTGGTTGTTCTGGCAGAAGAACACGATCGGCGCGTGGCAGGCGCCCGCGAAGACGAACGCCTCGTTCACGTCGCCCTGTGAGGTGGCGCCGTCGCCGAAGTAGACGATGGTCGCCCCGGCCTTGTCGGTGCCGATGACGCCGTCGCGCTGCATGCCCATCGCGTAACCGGTGGCGTGCAGCGCCTGCGTCCCGATGACGATCGTGTACAGGAAGAAGTTGTGCCGGGACGGGTCCCAGCCGCCGTGGTTGACGCCGCGCCACATGGCGACCACGTCGAGGGGGTCCATCCCCCGGCAGTAGGCGACCCCGTGCTCCCGGTAGGAGGGGAAGACGGCGTCCAGATCCCCGACGGCGCGCCCGGAGCCGACCTGGGCGGCCTCCTGCCCGAGCAGGGACGTCCACAGCCCCAGCTCCCCCTGACGGGCGAGCGCGACGGCCTCGGAGTCGATCCGCCGGACGACCACGAGATCCCGATAAAGATCCCGGATCTCATCATCCGAGACGACCAGCGGATATTCCGGATGCTCCACGCGCTCACCGGAGGGCGTGAGCAGCTGAACCATCGAGTCATCCATGTGCGGCAACCCCCTGAACAGAAACCCAGCGGCCACAGTTTGCCGTAGCCCTCAGGATCACCCGAACCCGCCCACCAAACCAATGTGACCTAAATCACGCAAGCCACCAGAAAGTTCGCTGCAAGCCGGCTGACCTAAGGTCCAAGAACCACGTCACAAGAAAGAAATCCCAGGACCCTTGCGCAGCAAGACCCAGTACGAAACGGTGGGCCAGACCCACGAACAGCAACCCTCATGGACGGGGGTCCGGGGGAGAATCCCCCGAACGCTTGTCCCCCTGGGGGTCCGGGGGTTATCCCCCGGGCAGATATGACGAGGGGACCCGAGGAAGCCGACCTGTAAGGCCGGCGACCAAGGATCCCCTAGTCACCGAGTGGGCGAGGAGGGATTTGAACCCTCACGTCCTTTCGGACACACGGACCTGAACCGTGCGCGTCTGCCGTTCCGCCACCCGCCCGTTTGTGGGTGCGGAGAAACAGTAGCACGGAACAGCCACTGGTACTGAACCCGGATACGATCGCAGAAGACACGGAAGCGGAGGAGCTGGGCGCGACTGGCAACGAGCGTCACGACGCCGCCTCGTGGGACGAGCGGAAACCGGGCGCCGGAAGCGTCTGGGGCCGCGATCATATGCAGGGAAGAAGGGAGGTACCCGGTGGGAGTCCTTCAGCGCTTCGAGCGAAGGCTCGAAGGCTTGGTTGAGGGGGCCTTTGCGCGGGCGTTCAAATCTGACCTTCAGCCGGTCGAGGTCGCCAGCGCGGTTCAACGGGAGATGGACGAGCGGGCGGCGATCGTCGCACAGGGCCGGACGCTCGTGCCCAACGACTTCGTGGTGGAGCTGTCCACGACCGACAGCGAACGGCTTGAGGTCTACGCCGACAGCATCAGCCACGAGCTGGCCAACCTCGCCAGGGAGTACGCCAAGGAACAGGGCTACTCCTTCGTGGGACCGGTCCGGGTGCGCTTCGAGACCGCCGGAGACCTGGCTGTGGGCCTGTTCCGCATCCGGTCCGGCGTCATCCGCGGCGCGACGGTCGAGCAGGACGAGATCCGCCAGCCGGCGAGCGACCTGCCCCCGTCCAGGCCCGGGGCCTTCAACGGGCGGCCCAGGCTGCTCGTCTCCACCCAGGACGACCCGCAGGGCGACCGCTCCTACGAGCTCACCACGCCGGTGACCTTGCTAGGCAGGGGCACCGACTGCGATCTTCGTCTTGTCGATCCGGGAGTCTCGCGGCACCATGCGGAGCTGCGCGTCGAGGGGCAGCTCGTGGCCCTCGTCGATCTCGGTTCGACGAACGGCACCTTCGTCAACGGCCAGCCGGTACGCAGAATCGAGCTCCAGAACGGCACGCGAGTGACGCTGGGACGCACGACTCTGGTGTTCCGGCGCGATTAGGGGTAGACAGACGGTCCATGTCCGAGCTCACGCTGCTGCTGATCCGGCTCGCCTTCCTGGCGGTGCTGTGGTTTTTCGTCATTGCCGCAGTCGGCGTGATCCGGACTGACTTGTTCGGTTCACGCACGGCTCCCGCGGGCCCGCGCAAAGCCGTGAAGCCCGCCAAACCGGTGGCCAAGCCCAAGAGCAAAAAGGGCGAGCCACGCCAGCTCATCGTTACCGGTGGCCCATTGCAGGGCACCACCATTAACCTCACGGAGACGCCCATCACCATTGGCCGGGCGAACGACGCCACGCTGGTAGTCAGCGACGACTACGCATCCAGCCGGCATGCCCGGCTCTTCCCTCAGGACGGTCAGTGGATCGTGGAAGATCTCGGTTCGACCAACGGCACGTATCTCGACCGCTCGAAAGTCACCCGTCCGACCCCGGTGCCGCTCGGTGTTCCGATCCGCGTCGGCAAGACAGTCATTGAATTGCGCAAATGACCATCGCACTCCGCTACGCCGCCCGCTCGGACGTCGGCCTCCTCCGCGAAGGGAACGAGGACTCGGCGTACGCTAGCGGCCGCCTGCTGGCCGTCGCCGACGGCATGGGCGGGCACGCACACGGCGAGGTGGCGAGCTCTGTCGCCATCGCCGCCATGGCCTCTCTGGAAGAGGCCCAACAGGGGGGTGACCTGCTCAACGCCATCGAGGCAGCGGTGCGCGACGCCAATCGCCGGCTGCACGAGATGGTCGGGCGGGATCCCAGCCTCAAAGGCATGGGCACGACGCTCACCGCCATGCTCTGGAACGGCACCCAGGTCGCCCTGGTGCACGTGGGCGACTCGCGCGCCTACCTCCTGAGACGCGGCGAGCTCTACCAGATCACCCATGACCACACCCTGGTGCAGCAGCTCGTCGACGACGGGCGCATCACGCCCGAAGAGGCAGCCACGCACCCCCAACGATCGATCCTGCTGCGCGCGCTCGACGGCAGCGGCGAGGTCGATCCCGACCTCACTCTGCGCGAGGCGCAGGTGGGCGACCGCTACCTGCTCTGTTCCGACGGCCTGTCGGGCGTGGTGAGCGCCGAGACGCTGCACGCCACGCTGACCAACATCGACGACCCCGAAGAGGTGGTCCGCCAGCTCATCGATCTGGCGAACCGGGGCGGCGGGCCCGACAACATCACGTGCGTGCTCGCCGACGTGCTGGAGATCAGCGACGGCCAGGAAGTTCCCGTGGAGGCGGCGGTCGTCGGCGCCGCGGGGATGACCAGGCTGCGAGGAGGCGCCCCGGAGACCCAGCCGGGGCGAGTGAGCGCGGTGACCGCACCCCAGCCGGCGATCGCCGACGGTGACGACTTCGACGAGCCGGTCGCGCAGGCGACCCGGCGGTCGGGGCGGCGCCGTCGTGTGTGGCCCGTGCTGGTCACCGTGCTCGGGGTGGGCGCCGTCGCCTTGGGCGCCGGCGGTTACCTCGGATGGCAGTGGACCCAGGACCAGTTCTTCGTCGGTGCCAGGGGCGACGAAGTGGTCATCTTCCAGGGGATCAAGCAGGAGGTGGGGCCGATCGAGTTCTTCCACGTGGAGAAGCGCACCGGCCGTCCGGTCTCCAAGCTGTCCCCGGCGGACCAGGCCCTGATCAAGAGCGGCATCCCCGTCACCGACGTCAACGAAGGCGTGACGAAGATAAACGGATTGAAGTTCTCCCAGGACGACAAGGGCGACACGGGCGACACGAGCTCCACCACGGCCACGTCCCCGACTCCCTCCGCCACCAAGACGAAATCGCAATAAATGGCAGAAATGCTCGCGACCCCCGTCCCGATGCCGGCCAAACGGCGGGTGGCCCAGCTGGTCCTGCTCGCCCTGGCGGTGCTGATCATCATGGGCGCCTACGCCAACGTCGGCCTGGCCGTCGACGGCAAGGTGCCGGCCGGCATGCTGGCCTACGGGCTGGGCCTGGGCGGCCTGATGCTGGCGGCCTACCTGGTGCTGGCCAAGTTCGCGCCATGGGCCGACCCGCTGATCCTGCCGCTGGTGACCCTGATCAACGGCCTCGGGCTGGTGATGATCTACCGGCTTGAGTCGGCCGACATGGGCGGCGCCTCAGCGGCCAACCAGATCATGTGGACCGGCGTCGGCGTCGTGATGTTCTCGATCACGTTGATCGTGCTGCGCGACCACCGCATGCTGCAACGCCTGACGTACACGGCGGGCGCGGTGGGCCTGGTGCTGCTGGCGATCCCGGCACTGCTGCCCGGCTCGCTCAGCGAGGTCCAGGGCGCCAAGATCTGGATCCGCATCGGCGGCTTCTCCATCCAGCCGGGCGAGTTCGCCAAGCTGGCGCTGGTGGTCTTCTTCGCCGGTTACCTGGTGGCCAAGCGCGACGTGCTGGCGCTGGCCGGGCGGCGGCTGCTCTTCATCGACCTGCCGCGTGCCCGGGACCTCGGCCCGGTCCTGGTCACCTGGGGCCTCAGCCTGCTGGTGCTGGTCTTCGAGAAGGACCTGGGCACCTCGCTGCTGCTGTTCGGGACGTTCATCGCGATGCTCTACATCGCCACCCAGCGCACCTCGTGGGTGCTCATCGGCATCCTGCTGTTCGTCGGCGGCGCCTTCCTCGCCGGGCAGGTCTTCGACCACGTGGGCGCGCGTTTCGACGCCTGGCTCGACCCGAGCAACCCGGTCTACTACGGCACGGCTCCCGTCTGCCTGGAGGACCCGCCGGGCGACCCGATGTGCAGCAAGAGCTACCAGATCATGCAGGGGCTGTTCGGGTTCGGCGCGGGCGGCATCCTCGGCACCGGGCTCGGCCAGGGCCACCCCGACCTGATCCCGCTGAGCTTCTCCGACTTCATCTTCGCCGCGACCGGCGAGGAGCTCGGGCTGACCGGCCTGATGGCGCTGCTCATGCTCTACGCGCTGCTGGTCGAGCGCGGCCTGCGCACCTCGCTCGTGGCCCGCGACCCCTTCTCGAAGCTGCTGGCGGGCGGCCTGTCGTTCATCCTGGCCTGGCAGGTGTTCATCATCGTCGGCGGCGTGACGAACCTCATCCCGCTGACCGGCCTGGTCACGCCGTTCATGTCGCAGGGCGGCTCGGCGCTGCTGGCTAACTGGATCCTTATCGCGCTGCTGGTACGCATGTCAGACGCGGCGCGGCGGCCCCCGCCCCAGGCGATCCAGAACGAAGGACTCACGCAGGTGTTCCAGCGATGAACAGCACTCTGAAGCGCGCGGCCGTGGCCTGCCTGGTCATGTTCGCGCTCCTGATGATCAACGTGAACATCCTCCAGGCGGTCCGGGCCGACGACTACCGCTCCAACCCGAGCAACCGCCGCAACTACTACGAGCGCTACGCCGTCGAACGCGGCCGCATCACCGCCGGCGGCAAGGTGATCGCCCAGTCGGTGGAGACCGACAGCAAGAACTTCAGGTTCGTCAGGAAGTACACCGACGGGAAGCTCTACGCGCACGTCACGGGCTACTTCTCGCCCGAGAGCGCGAGCGCGATCGAGGGGGCCGAGAACAAGCTGCTCGACGGCTCCAGCGCCGACCTGCTGCTGCGGCGGAGCATCGACCTGTTCACGGGCGAGCCGACCAGGGGCGCGAACGTCGACCTCACGATCAACCCCAAGGCGCAGAAGGCGGCCTACGACGCCCTGCGCGCCAGCGGCAAGCGCGGCGCGCTGGTGGCGCTCGACCCGCGGACCGGCGGGATCCTGGCGATGGTGTCGCTGCCCACCTTCGACCCGGCCGAGCTGTCGGGCACCGACAAGGGCACGGTGTTCACCCGCTACAACGAGCTGGACAAGGACAAGAGCCAGCCGCTGCTCAACCGGGCCATCGCCCAGACGTACCCGCCGGGGTCGACGTTCAAGGTGGTGACGGCGGCGGCGTACCTGGAGGACGACTCCTCGCGCGGCGGCGACACCACGGTCGACGCGCCGCAGCGGCTGCCGCTGCCCAACACCAACATCAGCCTGCCCAACTACGGCGGCGCGGC
The DNA here is from genome assembly GCF_053596515.1 of Nonomuraea sp. NPDC001684. Taxonomy (NCBI): domain Bacteria; kingdom Bacillati; phylum Actinomycetota; class Actinomycetes; order Streptosporangiales; family Streptosporangiaceae; genus Nonomuraea; species Nonomuraea sp. NPDC001684. The sequence continues at coordinate 175 of NZ_JBSFGJ010000071.1, read as the reverse complement.
CTGCGGCGCCGGCCAGGTGCCGCTCGTGTACGCGCTGGAGAAGTCCTGCAACACGCCGTTCGCCAAGATCGGCATGCAGCTGGGCTTCGACAAGCTCAACGAGCAGACCGAGAAGTTCGGCATGGGCAAGCAGATCGGCGTGCCGATGTCGGTGGCCCAGAGCGACTTCGGCAGC
>NZ_JBSFGJ010000070.1:0-31374 GCF_053596515.1 Nonomuraea sp. NPDC001684 | reverse complement strand
GGAGGTCCGCGACGACATTCATGAGGCGTTCCTCAAGCTGGCCTGCGCGCTCATCTGCTGGCGACGCCTCATCTCATTCCGTTAGCAGCTCTAAGACCTCATGGCTTGGAGCCCGGTAACCGTCAACGAGTACGCCATGAGCGAGAACCTCAAACATCACTCACTCACTTACTATATCGAGACTACTTTTACTGTCAATATACTTAGTGTTCGGGTGTAGAGTATGCGCCATGGTGGATGCAGCGACGGCAGGGCGACGTGAGCGCAAGAAGGCGGCGACGCGGGCGGCGATACTGGAGGCGGCGACGACGCTTTTCCTTGCACGCGGCTTCGATGCGGTGACTGTGCGCGAGATCGCAGATGCGGCCGATGTCTCGCCCAAGACGGTCTTCACACACTTCCCACACAAGGAGGCGCTTGTCTTCAGTGACGAAGGTGAGCGGCATGAACGCCTGATTGCTGCGGTGAGTGGCCGCATGGCGGGGACGTCGATCTCCGACGCGCTGAAGGCCCACTACCTCTCCGAAATCGCCGCGCTCAAATCCGAGCCGCAGAGCCAGATACTCGCTCTCATGGAGGAGACGCCGGCTCTGGTCGACTACGCGGAGAAGATGTGGTTGCGCCACGAGGATGCCTTGGTCGCGGCGATCACCGAGGAATTCGGGCTGGAGGAGCCAAGCGAAGAGATCCGCTTCTACGTCCGGTTTGCCCTGCAGATTCAGCTCATGGCCATCCGTGAGCCCGATCCAGCGGCGGCCATCGATGCGGGGTTCCACCTTCTCGATAAGGGGTGGGCGCCCTACGACGAGGCCGGAGGGGGATAAGCGTAGCCGCAAGGAGTCGTGAGCCGCCGCCATCCGGGCGGCTGAGGAGGAGAGTCTCTAGACCAGGGGCTCACGTCGCGACGGCGCCCTATCGGGCCCGCCGCTCCGGCTTCGTGGCCAGGACACCGAGGGCCTCTTTCTCCGGGCCGTAGATGCGGCGGATGTTGGCGAGTTGCTGGTCGCGAGGTCGGTGTCAGCCACGTTCGCCTTCTCTCTTGCGGGATGTCCATGTGCAGCCGTCGTTCCGCGCGGACGTCAGCGGGAGGTCAGGCTTCGGCATCGGCTGGTCTCGCCCGCGCACCGTGTCCAGGACGCTGTCCCTCCGCTGGAAGCGCACCCATTCCTGAACGCCCGGCTCGAACAGGTGGCAGGGCATCCATTCCACATCGCAGGGCACGCACTCGGGAATCGCGACCTGCCGCGCCTGGCCGTCCGGCGCAGACCACGGTCATGGTTCGGAAGGTGAGGGGCTACCGGCACTCGGGTTCGGCCACGCTCGGCTGGGCACGCGACCAGTGGTCACGTCCGGGATTCTCGGTGTAGGGCACGGGAGACATCCGATCCGTCATGACTCATGCGATTGTGTCGCAGCTGCCGCCACGGCGTCGGTGAGTGGGGGCGGGGGAGCCTCGCCCGCAGGTGGTGGCCCAACGGTCGGCGCGAGCAGGGCTGGCTCGTGTTGCACATGGTCCGCCCCGGAGCCGGAGCCGGGGGTGCGCGGATCGTGCGGCTGAGCCTTGGCGGGGTCTGCGATGGGCTCGTCGGCGGTCCGGCCGGGGCCGGGAGGAGGTTGCTGGGTGAGCAGTTCGGCGAGCCGATGGACGGCGTGCTCGTCCAGCTGTGCCTCGCCGCGGTCGTAGCGCTGGGTGGTGACGGGGGAGGCGTGCCCCAGGAGTGCCTGGACCTTCTCCACCGGGACGCCCATGGCGAGCAGGAGCGTGGCGGCGGTGGCGCGGAGCATGTGCGGGGTCAGCTTGGCCACGTCCAGGCCCGCGGCACGGGCGGCGCGGCGTAGCGCGGTCTGCTGCCGCCACCGGTCGAAGCTGCGGCCGTCGGCGCGCTGGAGCAGCAGGTCGTTCGGCTTGCGGCCGGCCGTCAGTGGCCGCAGCAACGCCATGGCCACCTCGGGCAGCGGCACCACGATGACGGCGCCGCCCTTGAGCCGGAAGCGGATCACCCAGTGCCCCGCCGAGCGCTCGATCCGCCCGACGGTCAGGCTCTCCAGTTCTCCGGCACGCATCCCGGTGACGGCCAGCAACGCCACCGCGGCGGCGTCGGCCGGATGCTCGGCGGCGATCGCCTGGGCGCCACGCAACAGCGCGGTGCCCTCGGTCAGATCGAGGGCGGGGGTCGTGCCGACCTTGCCCACCTCGGGCGCCTCGACCCACTGGGCCGGACTGTGGCCGATCACCTGGCGGCGGGCGGCATAGCCGTACAACGATTTGAGGTTGGACAGGTGCCAGGCCAGCGTGGCCGGGGCCAGCGCCTTGCCGCCGCGGTTCAGTCCGGCGGCGGCGCCGCTGCCGGTGCCGAGCTGGTCGAGGTAGGCGACCACGACATCCTCGGTGACCTGCCACAGCCCGGCGCCCGGCGCGGTCAGTGCCCACCACCGGACGAACTTGGCCACCACGGCCAGCCGGTCGCGGCGGGTGGCGGCGGTCTTGCCCGCGCGCAGCCAGGCCGCCACCGTCGGCCAGCCGGCCCGCTGGTGCGTCGCCGGGTCGTCGTCGCGGGGCAGCGCGTCGATGAGGTCGACGTCGGCGCCGGGCACCTCACCGCCGTCACGCGGCCGGCGCCGGGGACGCAGCCCGGCGATGTCGCCGACCGAGGCCACCAGCGGCGACGGCGGCGGCAGCGGCGGCTCGCCCGCCCGGCCGAGCGGGCCGACGGCTCCGCCGCCGGACCCGCCGGAGCCCGCGACCGTCGCAGCGGCAGGAGGGACGGTGCTCGCGCCGGGACGCCACACCGTCGTCGGAACGAGCACCTCTTCTCCGCGGCCCATCTGCTGTTCCGTCACGGGCGGGCTCCCGACGTCCGGCCTGCCGGGTCGTCCATGGCATCGGCATCGGCATCGGGCTCGCCAGGTCTGGCCTGGCCGGGCCCCCGCGCAGCCAGCTGGACGGCACGGCGCTCCAGGAGTTCCTCCAGGTCGCACACCAGCGGCGGCCAGGTGGTGGTGTCGGGGCGGATGGCCTCGATCGGAAGCCGGCCAACCAGCACCCCGAGCCGGGCGCGGGTGTGGTGCGGGCCGACGACGGCCAGCCAGCCCGCGCACAACCGCAGCGGATGCGCGGCGTCCGGCTGGTCCAGACCGCAGGCCATCCGGCGGCTGCCGAACCTCTGCGCGGCCTCGTCCATGGTGTGGGCACCGCCCCGGGTGTCGCCCTCGCTGACCTGGATCAGCTTGCGGATGTCCTCGTCGCTGTAGGCGGTCAGATCCGCGTCACGCCGCCACGCGCACACGCGCTCGCCCCCGCACGGCCGCGAGCGGAACTCCAGCGTGCCCGCGCCCTCCGTCGTAAAGGGCGAGGGGCGGCGTGACGCGTCGCTGACCTGCTCCGGGGCCTGCCCAGGTGCTGCCATGAACACTTCCTTCGTCACGTGCTCAGCCTTCCGTGCCGTTCGGCGGAGACGTCGGCGGAGTCTCCACCACCGGCTCGTCGGGACAGGCGAGGTGGGGTTCCGTCGGTGGCGGTGCCTGCTCGATCAGGCCGGCCGGCCGGTCGAGGGCGTCCAGCTCCGCAGCCCGCCGGTGCAACTCGTCGACGGCGTGCAGCAGCCGGCGGGTGTCGCCGCTGAACACCGTGGCGTCGGCATCGGCGAACTTGCCGTCGAGCGCCCGCAGCCGTTCGACGGCGTAGCGCAGTTCCTGGGCGAAGGCTTCACGCACGTTCCGTCGCTCCAGGTTCAGGCCGTACGTCAGGTAGCGCCGGTCCGCCGCCGGGGCTCATCGGCGACTCCTCCAGTCTCCAGGGGGCCTCTCCGCGCGGGAAGCCCGGCTGCGTGAGAGTTCTCATTCTTCTGCCAGTACCGATTCTCATCGGGTTGTCAGTAAGCCCAGATGGCGCTTCATAGGAGTCAATTCTGGCATCGGGATGGAGGAACGGGCGGCCAAGCGCGAGGCGAGCGACCCTGGGTAGTCGGGCATTTCCTCACCGTCCCAGTTTCCTGGCTTCAAACGTTACGGTATGGAATCGTCTGGATTGCTGGAGTTACCATCCGGGATGTTGGCGCATGTGACCGAACTGTCCAGTGCGGTAACGCGTCTGCACGCGTGCTCACCGCCGGCACGAGGGAGCGGCATCGCGGGAACACGTCGACACCTCGAATGGGGAAGTCTCCATCAACTCCGCGGTCCCGCCATGCGCCGCCTTCTGGCCTTCGATGAGCGTCAGGAGCTCACCACTGCGCACGTCCGCCTGCTGAGCTCCTGCATGGGGATCAGCGAGCGGACCCTGTGGCGATGGATCCGCGCCGGGTGTGAGGAAGGCCGCACGGAGCGAAAGCCGCACCCGCGGTTCGTCTGGACCGAGGACCTTCCCCCGGAGCGTGGGCTGATGGAGATAGCGCGGCAGGGAGCGCAGGAACATCTGTTCGACGCCCGCACCGGCGCCCACCTGGGGCCGCCGTTCCTGGCCGATGCGGCCACCGCGCAGCAGCAGGCCGAGGTCATGGCCGCGCCGGCAGGCCCAGGAGCTGGAGCGCCTGCTGAAGGCGGCCGCCAAGAAGCGCCGCCCACGCTATGCCGCTGTCACCGAGGCCCGGGCACCGCAGCCGCTGCAGACGCAAACCACTGCCGAGGCCCAAGCCGAACTGGACGCCTCCTACCACCAGCTGCCGCGTCACCTGCCCCGCCCCTCCGGCCTCCCGCTGCCGCCGCCTGTCGCCGGATGGGTCCGGCCCGGCGAACACGCAGAAGACCCGTCGACCGGCGATGCGGCAGGAGGATGAGCGTGGAGCGGATCTGGTCGAACGACGAACCTGACGATCACCACTTGCGGCTGCCCGGCGCCCGTTCGGTGGTCACCGGCGACGCGTTGATCATCAAGGAGAACCTCGCCCAGGTGATCAAACTTCAGGGCATGTTGTGCCTGTACGGGGAGGCGGGTGTCGGCAAGACGTTCCTGACCCGCGGCGTGCTGCGGGAGCTTGCGCCGGTGAGCACGTTCTGGGTGCGTTTTCGCGCCCACCCCTACCCGCGTGATATCCGCGAGGCGCTTTTGAGTCGCTGGGCATGGCCGGGCCGGTGCCGCGCCGTGCCGGCCAGTTCGACGGCTGATCCTTCAGCAGCTGCGCGGCGAGTTCCGGGTCCTGGTGTGTGATGAGGCCCAGTGGTTGTCGGCTGAGTGCTTCGAGCTGTGGCGCTTTTGCGGGACGACAAGAATACGAAGATCGTCCTGGTGTTCGTCGGCGGCCATAACTGCTACAAGGTGCTGCGCAGCAAGCCGATGCTGGCCTCGCGGGTGACGATCTGGCAGGAGCTCCAGCGGCTGTCGCGCGAGGAGGTCGCGACCGTCATCCCCGCCTTCCATCCGGTCTGGGCGCACGTCGCCCCTGCAGATCTGACCTTGGTCGACGCCCGCGCGGCCCATGGCAACTTCCGGATGTGGGTGACCATCACGCGTCTGGCGGTGGAGGCGCTGACGCTCTTCGATCAGCCGCGAGTTGACCGCAAGGTGCTGGAGTGGGTGTTCAGCAAACTCGGCGGCAGCCCATGACCGCCGGTGGTGACACGAGGGACCTGCGGGCGCCGGTGGTGAGCATCGTCGTGGACCACGCCGACGACCACCGGCTGACCCGGCAGGCGCTGAATGCCCAGGATCCGGCGGCCGGGTGGATCACCGTGCATCCGACCCCATCCAGCAACAGCCTGATCGACCTGGCCCACGTGCTGCCGGCCGCCACCTTCACCGTGCTGGGACAGGTGCAGGCGTTGTTCGAGCAGGCCCGCGCGCGCCGCCCGGTGCGGCCCGAACCGCCATCGCGCCCGATGCGATGCTCCAACTTGTCCACCGACACCGCTGTGGTCACCGAGGCGCTCGCCACGCCGCTGCCGCTGCTGCCGGACAGCGGGCTGACCCGGTTCCGGGCCGATCTGCGCCGCCAGCTCGGCCCCGATGCTTCGCGCTGGCCGATGCCCTGTACCGGCAAGCGATGGACTCGGCCTGCGCGTTCCTCACCGGCCACCCGGACTATCACGCCGATCCCGTGCCGCGCGCGGCCTGCCGCGCCCGTGCGCTGGCACCGGCGGGTTCACCCGCCAACGGGACCGTGGTCTGCAACCCCTTCGCTTCGACGACTCGGCCGGTCCATTCAGTTACCTGACCCAGCTGCTGTGCGGCAGCCCCAGCCCTGCCCACTCGCTGGTCCTAGTCCCACCGAGCGCGTCGATCGCCTTGGTGAGGCCGGCCACCTGGGCGTCGGCCGCCTCCGCCGGTCAGGCGGGGCAGCGGAACGACGGTCACCTCCCCGGCGCTGACGTTGACCACGACCACGGGGCTGCGTCAGTCAACACGAGTTGCTCATCGTGCAGGCGTCCAGGCGTTGAATCTGTTCGATCTTGCTCTGGGAATAGCTCTCCTCCACTCCTCCCGCTCTGACCGCCTTTCACCAGATAAGCAACTTAGGTTGACTATCCCGGATTTAGTCAACTATGGTTGCTTGCATTCCCGATGAAGGACGTCCCACATGAATCTCCCCCATGCCCTAGTCGGCGTAGTGCTGACGGGAATCACACTCCTGCCAGGCCCCACGACCACTGCCCTGACCCGCTTCTACAACCAGCCCGTCGAATGGGCGACCTGCGGCGACCCCCTCCTGGACCATGTGGGCGCCCAATGCGCCGAGATCACGGTCCCGTTGGACTACTCCAAGCCGCAGGGCAAGACGATCAAAGTCGCGATCTCCCGCATCAAGGCCACCGACCCGGGCAAGCGGCGCGGCGTCATGCTGTCCAACCCCGGTGGTCCCGGCGGTGCGGGCCTGAACTTCATGGGCTACATCAGTCAGCGGATGACCCCCGAGGTCACCTCCCGCTACGACCTGATCGGCATGGATCCACGCGGCGTCGGCAGGAGCGCACCGGTCGACTGCGGCTGGCCGATCGGGCACATGCTCTGGTCCGCCGGGCCGACCCGGGCGAGCTTCCGCCGGGCCGTACAGACGCAGGCCGATCTCGCGCAGCGGTGCGCGCAGCGGGAAGGCGACCGGATCGCCCACATCACCACCCGGAACACCGCGCGGGACATGGACGTCATCCGCGCCGCCCTCGGCGAGGCGAAGATCTCCTACTTCGGCATGTCCTACGGCACTTACCTCGGCGCGGTCTTCACCCAGATGTTCCCGCAGCGCAGCGACCGCTTCGTACTGGACAGCGCGATCGATCCGGCCCAGTACATGGCCGGGTCGATCAGGAACAGCGGACCGGCCAACGAGGCCGCGCTCGACGACTGGGCCGCCTGGACCGCCGAGCGCGACCCCGAATACCACCTCGGCGCGACGGCACGCCAGGTGCGGGCCCGCGTCGAGAGCTTGGTCAAGGCCCCGATCCGCATCGGGGACCATCTCGTCGACGAACGTTTCCTGCCCATGGTCATCTTCACCCTGCTGCCCGACGCCAGGGAGAACGCCCGTCTGGCCGCGCGGGTGCGGCTGCTCGCCGAAGCCGCCGAGGGCAAGCCGGTCCGCCCGAGCGACGACTTCGAACAGGAACTGCAGTTCACGCTGTACGGCAAGCCGCAGGGCTACTCCAGCCAGGCCGCCGTCATCTGCGGCGATGCGGCAGTGCCACGCGACCCCGAGCGGTACTGGCGCGCCATCCAGCGCAGCCGGGCCACCCAGCCGGTGTTCGGACCGTATGCGAACAACATCACCGCCTGCGCCTTCTCGCCCAACCCCCGCGAGCCCGCGACCAAGGTCGGCAACAATGTCCCCGCACTGATCGTCCAGGCCACCGGCGACACCCGCACGGTCTATCAGGAGGGCGTGAACCTGCGCCGGGCGATGCCCGCCGCACGCCTGGTCACCGTACGGGACGTGCGCATGCACGGCGTCTTCGGCCGCCTGCCCAACACCTGCGTGGAGACGGCCGTGAACACCTACTTCGCCAGCGGCACCCTGCCCGCCGACGATCTCACCTGCCGCGCCGATCCGTCCTGACCGCGTGGGCCACAACCAGTCGGCCCCGTCGTCGGTCAGCGCCTCGCCGACGCACACCCGCTTCGCCCACGCCGCCCGCGCTCAGGCGGTCGGCGGTCCTCGTCGGCGCGGGGTTCCTTGGTACGGAGGTCGCCGCCGCCGCCCGGCAGCTCGGCCTGGACGTCACCCTGGTCGATCCGCTCCCCGCGCCGTTGATCGCCCGGCTCGGCGACCGGGTGGCGCGGCTGCTGGCCGGATTGCACGCCAGGCACGGCGTCCGTCTGCGTCCCGGCACCCTGGTCACCGGCCTGACCGGCCACGACGGCCGGGTGAACGGGGTGCCGGGCCGCACCCGGCGTGGTCGCCGCCAGCGACGTCGCCTCCTGGCGGCACCCCGGCTTCGGCCGCCTGCGCGTCGAACACCGGCTGAACGCCACCGAACAGGGCACGGCCGCAGCCTGGACGCTCCTCGGCGGCCAGGCCCCCTTCGCACCCGTGCCCTACTGCTGGACCGACCAGTACGACGTGAAGATCCAGGTCCACGGCGTCACCGGCGGCGACGCCCGGTTCCAGGTCGTCGCCGGGGACCCCGCCACCGGCCGGTTCGCCGGCCTGTACGGCAGGGACGGCCACGTCATCGGCGCCATGACCTGGAACCTGCCCCGGCAGGCCCGCGACCTCCGCCGACACGTCGCCGAACGGACCCCGTGGCGCCAGGCCACCACCGGATGACCCGGCACTCGACCGCTCCTGGGCAACAGCGGCACGGACAGCGGCACGGACAGCGGCACGGACAGCGGCACGGTCACCGGCACGGTCGCCGGCACGCACCCCGCTGCGGTCGGCCGGCTCGGCCTCAGGATGGCCGATGATGTGGTCGGCGGGGCGCATCGGCCTGGCTTCTCGTCACACCCGAGTATGTCTCGAACGCTCGAGATCATGTCATGAGAGGTGAAATTGGGAATCGTCACCCTGCACAGCACGGACCTGCCGCCCGACCAGCGATTCGACTGGTGGTGCGACCTGATCAGCCACGACGTGGCGCCCATCCAGATCACCAGCGACCACGCCGCCGACTTCCGGGCGTCGGCCGGGGCGATCGACCTGGACACCGTCCAGGTGACGACCATGTCGTTCCCCGCGCTCAGCTCCGTGCGCACACCCGCGCTGATCCGCCGCTCCGACCCCGAGAGGTACGAGCTCGCCCTGATCGTGGGAAGCACGATGTGGATCTCCCAGGGCGGCAACGACACCCGGATGGGGGCCGGCGACCTGGTGATGTGGGACACCTCCCACCCGTACCAGGGCGGCGCGTTCGACGGGCCGGGGCCGGCACGGGCGATCATCGTGCATCTGCCCAAATCCGAGCTGCCCCTGCCGTCCGGCAAGGTCGACGCGCTCCTGGCCCACGCGATGCCCGCGAACGGCGGCGTCGACGCGATCCTGGCCGGCTACCTCAAGACGCTGGTGCGCGAGGCGCGGTCCATGTCCTTACCCGAGGTACGGCGGCTCGGTGCCGCCACGCTGGACCTGGCCCTGGCCTTCCTCGCCCACCGGCTGAACGCACAGGACCGCCTGCCCCCCGAGACCCGGCAGTTCGCCCTGGTGGCGCGCATCCGGGCGTTCGTCGAGCACAACCTCGCCGACGCCGACCTGACACCCCGCGCGATCGCCCACCGGCACCACATCTCCGTGCGCTACCTGCAACTGCTGTTCCAGCGTCAAGGCACAACGCTGACAGAGTGGATCCGCCGCCGCCGTCTGGAGCACTGCCGCGCCGACCTGGCCGATCCCCGCCTGGCCGGGCAGCCCATCCACGCCATCGCCGCCCGCTGGGGATTCACCCGCGCCGCCGACCTCAGCAAATCCTTCCGGGCCAAGTACGGCCTGTCGCCCAAGGACTATCGGCACGAGGCCCTGACCCGCGCCACACCAGAGGCGGACGACAGCCACGCGCGACGATGACGTCGAGACCTCCCCGGCTGCCGGCCGCCGGTCAGGCCGGCCCTCTACCGGCAGCGCCACGTCGTGGAGAGCGGCATCGACCGGCCCGAACGCCATCGCGCTGTGGCGAACTCGCCGTCCGCTGTCGTGCGCTCATTGCCAAGACACAGTGCGCGCCGCGCTGACGACTTCCATGATCGACCGCAACTAGGCTGCGCACGTCGGATCCCAGCGAACGGGATTCGACGCCACGAATTTCATGGGATGAGGGGAACGGGAATGACAAGAAGACTCAGGCGGTGGGGTGCCCTCGGGGCCGCGGCCGTATCCCTCGCAGGGACCATGGTCGTCGCGGGCGGCGCAACAGCGGCGCACGCGGACACCCGGTGCAGCGCGGATCCGATCTACATCAACGACAGCCCCGGCGGGGACCCCAAACAGCGGGCGTACGGCCACTCCCACAACACCGGTAACCACTACGTCAACGGCTCCCTCTACGACGCCTATCGGGGACTGCACAAATGGTTCTGGATGGCTGACAACGACGGCGGCTCGGACGGCGACAGCGCCGACACCTTCTATGGCAATTCCTGGTGCTATTCGTCCGCGCCACCACAGCCGGGAGTTGCGTGAAGGCAGTTCTGGCGCAAAAGAGCAGGATGCCGTGACGGCACGTGCCCATGATCGCGGTGCTGTAACTGCCCGCACGTGAGAACGACCGCTCGTGATGATCAGGTTGGATCAGAAGCCTGATCTTCACGGACGGCCGTAGGGGTTGTCGCGCGGTACTCGCTGAGGGCGACTGGCTGGAGACGGCCCCGGCGGATCGGTGGCGGTCATGATGATGGGCGGGCTCTACCCCTGGCTAACCAGCCCCACCTTCATCAGGCTGCCGCCTGCTGGGTTTTCCAAGCCTTCCAGTCAGAGGGTGCGCAAGGTGGTGCCGGCCATCAAGACGATCAGAGCTCCCGCCAACGAGGGCTTCGGCGACCCCCGCGACGTGGCGCCCTAAGATCCCGACCAGCGGCTCGTCGAGCAACAACGGATCATCAGCTCTGCCGGCTGCCGCTCGGCCTCAATCGGCGAGTCGCAGGACGATGCGGGGCACTCCGGCGGCCCTCGATCCGGTATCGGCGATCGTGACGAAGCCGGCGGACTCGGACAGAGACCGCGTACCGACGAACGCCAGCATGGTGTCGATCTTCTTGCCGGTGTTGTCGACCGGGTAGCCCTCGACGGCCGCGGCGCCGTGCCCGCGCGCGAACCTGGCCGCGCCGTCGATCAGCGCCTTCGCCCCCCGGCCGCGGTGGCCGGCGCGGACCTTGAGACACCAGATCGACCAGATCGCGAGGTCGTCGTCGAGCTTGGGGATCCTGCTGGTGCGAGCGATGGAGTACACCCCGGGCGCGGGGCGCGACGCCGGCCCAGCCGACGACCTCATCGACGTCATGGGCCAGGACGCCCGGCGCGACGGGCTGCCGGCACAGGCGTCGCATGTAGCCTGGCCGTGCGTCAGGGCCGAGTTCGCGGTTGACCGCGGGGTCGATGCGATGGCTCAGGCACCAGCAGGCGGTCGTGCCCGGCCTTGTGGGGGCGAGCATGATCGAGACGTCGTCGAAGTGGTCCGCCGACGCGGGCTCGATCCTGAAGGCCGGAGCGCTCATCGGCCGAGGGGCGTCAGTACGGCGATCTTCCATTGCGCCCCGTGTCGATGAGTTGATGGAGGTGGCGTTGGGTGGCGGCTCCGTCATGGCGCCAGGTGACGTCGGCCCAGGCGCTGTGAGCCGTCTCGGCGACCAGGGTGATGTCCGCCGCCAGGTCGTTCACGCCGTCGTACTGACCCCGGGCGGCGGCGAAGAACTCCTCGCTCTGTCCGGCGTCCGGCACAGCGATGGGATGGCCGGGGGGACAGGATCAACGACGGTATCGCGTACATGTCGGCCATGGTCTTCCCGTCTCGGGCGAGCAGGGCGCGAGCGTATCGGTCGACGAATGCGTGCACGACGGTGGTCATGCTCATGAGGTGTCGCGCTAGCGACGAACCTGGACAAGCTTGTGTCCTGGTTACGATCCTTCGCCAGGAAGTCGTCCGCAAAGTCCGTTGCCTCGCGCGACAATCACCTGACGATCCGCAGTGTCGAGCGCCGGCAACACCTCATCGAACGGCTCCACGCCGCCGCCGATCGGATCACCGTCGGCACCCTCGCCCGCGACTTCGGCGTCTCCAAACGCACCATCGCCCGTGACATCGAACGGCTACGACAGTCGGGCGTCCCCATCGACGTCACCACCGGCCGCGGCGGAGGAGTGGCCATCAACCGGCACCACCGCATCCCCGCCATCGCCTTCGACCTCCGCGAGATCGCCACCCTGATGGCCAGCCTCACCGCGCTCGGCCCCACCACGAGCCCGTCCGCGACGTCCGCCATGGACAAGCTCGCCACCGCGCTCACCGGCGGCCGCACGCACCCGGCGCTACGACACGGTTCCCAGACCTGCTGCAGGCACCGGCAACCGACGGATCACGCCCGCACAGCCCGACCTCCGCCATGGCGTTCGGCGCACCGCGCCGACGTCGCCGGGAGGCACCCGCCGTTAGCCTGATTCCCATGCTGTTCAAGCGCCGAGACCTTGAGCGCATCGCGGACGGGCCCTCACGCTGGCCGTCCGCCGCTGGCAGCGCAACGCCGTGTGTCCGGGCAGCCTGCTGCGCACCGCCGTCGGCATCGTGGCGATCGACACGGTGGAGGAGATCACCGAGGCCCAGGTGACCGCGCAGGACCTCCGGCGCGCGGGCTACGCCACGCCCGACGACCTGTGGAAGGAACTGGCCCGGCGGCCCGACGGACAGCTCTACCGGATCAGCCTGCGCATAGCCGGCCCGGCCCCCGGACAGCGCTCCGTGAACGCAGCGACCTGCACGCCGAACAGGCGGCCGAAAATACAGCGCCGCCTGGCCGGCATCGATAAGGCCGCCCGCCGCGGCCCCTGGACCCACGACCTGCTCCGCCTCATCCACGAACTGCCCGCGACCGCCGCCGCCGAGCTCGCCCAGCACCTCGGGCGCGACACCCAGGCCCTCAAACGGGACGTCCGCACACTCAAAGGCCGCAGCCTGACCGAGAGCCTGGAAGTCGGCCACCGGCTCTCCGTGCGGGGAGAGGCTCTGGTGAAGAGGGCGAAGACGGCGGCGAATGATGTTCCGGACAGCACGCCCTGAATCCCTCGGTCAGTGCTACGGGAACTCCACATTGCGTTGATGTCGAAGGAAGCGTGCGTTCAGTGCCAACGACATGAAGAGGTTGATCATGTGAGGGTCGACAGCGACATTTCGGCTCGCCTCACAACGATCGGAGAACCCGTGGCTCGTGGAAGCGCGGTCTTTGGGTCGCCGGCGTCGGCCGCGACGTCCTCGGCCCATGGGACCGCACCGGGAGAGCGCCGCGCGCTACTACAGCATGGACATGTACGACAGGTGCCCCCGGACCGGCCGCGGTCACCAGTGCGTCGAGTTCCCGGTGAAGTGGGGAGACCCGTACCTCGAACTGTGGATCCTCATGTACTGACGAAACGCGCCGGGGCCGGAGGCGGGCCAGAGATCCCCGCCATGGCCGGGTGCATGGACGCGGCGGGACGACACCCGCGCGGCGTCGCAGCAACGCTGCCACACCTCCGAAAGCGCTGGGGCTCGACATCGCGGGCGGCGAGGGACACCGCACCGAGCGCATCAAGGCCGGCCGCGACTCCCCGACATGGCCACAGAACTCCGCAGCCCGCCATCCGTTACGCCGTTAAGGAATCACCATGTACCGCTGGCAACCCGACCTCGGGCTGATCCAGGAAACGCTCCTGCTCACGCTCCACGCCAGAGCCCGGGACGCCGAACTGCCCCGCCCGATCCTCGGCGACACGCTCTCCGCCGACCTGGCCGGCAGAATCGACTATGACTTCGGCAAGCTGAAGGTCAAGACCAACGTCGTCGTCACCACGGCCCTGCGCTCCAGGAAGCTGGACGACGCCGTCCGGGCCTTCGTCGCCGCTCACCCCGGATGCGTGGTGCTCGACCTGGGCTGCGGCCTGGACACCAGGATGCGGCGCTGCGATCCGCCGCCGGGCGTCGACTGGTACGACGTCGACTTTCCCGCAGTGGTGAGTCTGCGATCCGCACTCCTGCACGGCCGCTCCCACCTCGTCGGAGCCAACCTCACCCGCTCCGACTGGCTCACGGCCATCCCCGATGACCGCCCGGCGATGATCGTCGCCGAAGGGCTGCTCCCCTTCATGCCCGGCGACTCCTTCCAGGCCCTGGTCCGCGAGCTGGCCGGCCACTTCCCTTCGGGCGAACTCGCGCTCAACGGCTACACCCGCCTCGCCGCCTGGGCCATGAAGCACCACCCGATCATGAGGACACTCGGCATGGAAGCCGCCCGGGGCTTCGACGACCCGCACGAACCCGAGTCCTGGGACGCCAGCCTCAAACTGATCGAGGAACAGATCCTCAACCGCGCACCGGAAGTAGCCCTGTTCCCGCAACCGCTACGCGCGCTGACCCGTCTCACCGCCCGTAGCACGGCCTTGTCCCGCCAAGGGGCACGCATTCTCCGTTACCGGTTCTGAGCCGGGGCTGATGGCACGGGGAACGTACGCGAGCGCGCCTGCCCAGCGAGGATCCCGGCCAGGTCCGCCGCCTGGACGGCGGGAAGGCTGACCAGCAGCTGTTCCCACTCGCGCCCCGCCTCTGTCCTTCGGAGCCCTGGCCTGATCGACAACGGCCGTCCGCCGATTCCGCACGCCATGGGCGCGTATGAGCCGTTCCACGGCCGGTCGATGGTGATCCTCACTGCATGAGCCGGCGGCGTGGACCGTCACCTCGAGGACGTCGCGGTACGGGCTCGACCCACCGGCCACAGAGCGCCGGCAGGCAAGCGGCTGGGTCAGGTCGAAGGAGATGGGCGGCGTGGTGGGCTGGATGGTGTCGACCGGATTGATGGTCCCCATCGCGGGGTCCCCGGATCCGATGTCCCGGGGGAGGGTTGGGACCGGCGTCGCACGGCTGCGTCACCCTAGTGAGCCGGTTTTTGAGATTCGGTCGCAGTAGCGGCAGATGCGGTCGAGGATCTGGTCGGCGGTCTTGGTCCACCTGAACGGCTTGGCGTCCTCGTTCCAGACTTTGATCCACTCCTCCGACGCGGCCTTGAGAGCGTCCAAGGAGCAGAAGTTGCCCCGCTCCCAGGCCCGGCTCGACCTGGCGGACGATCTCGTCCAGGAAGTCGCGGAAGTCGACGGCACGGTGACGGGCCGACAGCTTGCCGATCACTTTGCCAGTGGCGGTGTTGAGCGCGGCGAACAGATCGACGGTGCCGTGCCGGACGTGGTCGAAGCTGCGCCGCTCGGGCACGCCGGGCAGCATCGGCAGTGCCGGTGCGCTCCGCTGCAACGCTTGGATCTGCGGTTTCTCGTCGACGGCGAACACCGCGGCATGGGCGGCCCGGGGCCAGATACAGCCCGACCACGTCTTGTCGATCAGCAGCGGATCGGTGGAGATCTTGAAGTCCTGGGTGCGCCAGGGTTGGAGCCCGAACGCCCGCCAGATGCTGGCCACGCTGGTCGGCGAGATGCCCACCGGGCGGGCTAGTTCCCGCTTGGACCAGTGCGTGGACCCGGCCGGCACCTCCTCCAGGGTGCGCACCACCACCTCCTCCCCCTGGACGTCGGTGATGGTGCGCGGCACGCCCGGCCGGGGCTCGTCGGACAGCCCGTCCAGCCGATGGGCCAGGAACCGGCTGCGCCGGCGGGCCACCGCCTGCCTCGGCGTTCGCGTGCGCGCGTGACGTTGAATACGGGAGACCGACCATGGACACCATCAGAATGACCGCCTTGGCGATGGCCGCGGCGATCGTGCTCGACGGCTGCGGGGGTGACGCCGAGCCCTCCGGGAAGGCGCTTCACTCCGTCGAAGTCGGCCGCGACGGCACTGGAGAAGAGGCGCCAGTTCGAATCCGTCAAGGCGGACTGCATGAAGCAGAAGGGCTTCAGGTACATCCCCTATGTGCCACCGGAAGATCCCATGACCGACGACGAGCGCAAGCGCAGAGCCGGCGACTATGAGGCGTTGAAGGCCCAGCGGGCGAAGTACGGCTTCGGGGTCTTCTCGGTGTACGTCTACCTGAAGGGCCCGGACGCCCCCGACTTCATGCCCGACCTCTCAGGGGCCGACCCCAACGGGGATATCTGGACGAAGCTCTCCCCAGCGCAGAGAACAAGCTACTGGAAGGCCGTGGACGCCTGCATCGTCGACGCGGCCAAGCGGGTCCTCGGCAAGGAGCTGAAATCCGGCGAGGACCTGTTAGCGCAGTCCGCCGCCGCGGAGAGGGCGGGTAAGCGCGCGATTCTGGACGATCTGGAGTGCGGCAAGGACTTCTATCGGGTCTACACCCCCGAGCTGGAGGCCATCCATCAGAAAGTCGCCGAGGAGTTCGGCAACTGACGCGCTCACGCTTCGCGTTTCCGTGAACTCCGGCACGACAGGTGCGCGGCCTCCGAGGGCGTGCACGCAGCACAACACAGGCGAGTCCCGGCGACGCACAGCTCGTGTCAGCGGCCATGTCAGCACGACGACGGCCCGGTGTCAGGGCGGTCTGCGAAGGTGAACGTCATGAACGGTTCAGCGACTGAGGCCGGGGGAGATCCGCTCGGGCGATCTGACCTGAGCCGTCCAGCCCTCCGGGCACCGGCAGGGACCGCATTCCACCAGTCGTTCGTTCACTCGACCTTCATCACCGATCTCTGAGAGTCCACCACCATGTCCACCACCCCTTCCGCCTAGGACACGCACACCCTGCGGGTCCCCGCCTGGAGCGCCGTCGCGCTGATGTCGACCGCCGGTGCCGCCGACTCGGCCCACCGGGTCGGCACCGACGGCTCCATCGCCCTGACCTCCGCCGCCGCCTGGGCGGGCACGTGCTGGCCAAGGCGCCCAAGGGCGTGAAGTGGGGCAAGGCCGTGGCCGACCTCGCCGACCAGAGTGCTGCCGGCTTTGACGGCTTCGATGAGCCTGCTCAAGCGGGAGGATCCGGCAGAGGCCGACAACTTCCGCAGCACCATCATCGTCGCCCTCGACGCCGCTTGACTCAAGGCCCGCAAACGCACCTGGGCCTCCTGGTACGCGACCTGATCGATGGCCCATACCCATCCCGATCGCCCATCCCCGAATCACCGGACGAGCGCTTCGCATGAGCGCGACAACAGAGACGAGAAGCCATGAATACCCCGTCCACATCAGCGACCCAGGCACGCATCTCCGGCGTGGACTCGCGCCCGGCCAGCCGCGGCGATGCCTTCCGGCGCGTGGCGGTCACCGCGCTGGCGGCCGCGCTGCTGGCCGGCGCCGCCACCCCCGCGATGGCCACCGCGGACAGCAGAGCCGTGTCGAAGGCCGCCGCACAGGACCGCCCCGAGCTGCAGAAGGCCATCCAGGCGTTCGTCGATGCCGGTCTCGCCGCCGGGATGCAGATGCGGGTGAACGATGAGCAAGGCGAGTGGGTCGGCAGCGCCGGGGTGCGCAAGCTGGGCACGAGCGCCAAGCCGCCGACGAACGGGTACTTCCGGATCGGCAGCAGCACCAAGAACTTCACCGCGACCCTGATGCTGAAACTGGTGGAGGCCGGCGAGATCGGGCTGGACGCCACGGTGGCCGACTACCTGCCCCAGTTCAAGCTGGACCGGCGGATCACTGTGCGGATGTTGCTGCAGCACACCACCGGGCTGTTCGACTACAGCTTCGACATCGACCCCGACGGGAAGCCGGTGTCCTTGATCCCCTGGCAGGGCAAGGAGTGGGTGCCCAAGCGCTTCCACACCTACACCGACGAGCAGCTGGTACGGCTGACGTTGACCAGGCCGGCGAAGTTCGAGCCGGGGACGAGATGGAGCTACGGCAACGTCAACTACGTGCTGACCAAGCTGCTGATCGAGAAGGTCACCGGCCATTCCTACGCCGTGGAGATGAAGCGGCGGATCCTGGGGCCGCTCAAGCTGCAGCACACCGTGGTGCCGGGCGCCTGGACGGGTATGCCCGCGCCGTACGCCCACGCCTACTACCGCTACCAGGACGCCACCGACCAGTGGAAGGTGATCGACGTCACCCGCCAGAACCCCTCGTGGATCTCGGGCGCGGGCGAGATCATCTCGACCACGGAGGATCTGCGTACGTTCTTCTCCGCGCTGAACAGCGGCAAGCTTCTGCCGGCCGGGCTGCTGACCCAGATGCGCAAGCCGCACCCCAACAGCGCCGGTCTCTTCGGCAGCTACGGCCTCGGGCTGTACGTGCAGGACCTGGGCCCGAACTGCGGCGGCGTCGTCTACAACCACGACGGCAGCAACAACGGCTACGGGGCGCTGATGTACAGCACGCCCGACGGCAAGAAGACCCTGACCGCCTCGATCACCACCGGTGACGCCGCCGCGGACGTGGCGACGGAGTTCCCGAAGGCGTTGAACAACCTGGTCAAGACGGTGTTCTGCGACGGGCAGGCTCAGTAGACGGGCCGAGCGGGCCTCGGGCACTGCCTGGAAGAGGGGGTCGCAGACGCACAGGGGGTGCCGGTCGGGCTGGGCCGGCTCCGCCGCACGCCCAGTTCCAGGACGTCTACACCGTCGAAGACATCATGGACGCCAAGATGGTCTACGCCGACGCGGGCCTGACCAGGCTGATGTGCTCGCCGACGTCCGACGGCTCCGGCGCCGTGGTGCTCGCCGGCGCGAGGTTCGTCGAAGAGAACGGCCTCGGTGACCGCGCGATCGAGATCGTCGGCCAGGCGATGGTCACCGACCTGCGCTCGACCTTCGACAGCAACAGCGCGATCAACCTGGTCGGCACGGACATGAGCCGGAAGGCGGCGGAGAAGGTCTACGCCCGGTCCGGGCTCACCCCGGACGACGTCGACGTGATCGAGCTGCACGACTGCTTCGCCCCGAACGAGCTGTTCACCTACGAGGCGCTCGGCCTGGCCGAGGAGGGCGAGGGGCACCTGCTGGTCGACAACGACGACACCACCTATGGCGGCCGTTGGGTGGTGAACCCGTCCGGCGGCCTCATCTCCAAGGGCCACCCTCTCGGCGCCACGGGCCTGGCCCAATGCGCCGAGCTCACGTGGCAGCTCCGCGGCGAGGCCGGCGCCCGCCAGGTGGACGGCGCAACCGTCGCCCTCCAGCACAACATCGGACTCGGCGGCGCCGTCGTCGTGACCGCCTACCAGCCCGCCAACCGTGGCGGCACGCTGTGATACCGCCGGCGTTCGGAGACGCCGAAGGCCAGCCGGTCGCCTGCTACGACGCCACGGCGGTGCCTCATTCCGGGGCGCGGATGCGCGAGGTGCCCGCCCTCATGGCGGACACGCTGGAGGAGATCCGGCGCGATCGTCGCGGTCCTGGTCGCGCCCGTCCGGAGCGAGGCGGACCTCGGGCTGGTCTTCATGGCCGCCGACGGACCGCTCGACGGTTGCGGCGAGGCGAGCATGTTCGCCGCGATGCTCGTTCTCGGGTCCCGGCCTGAGGTGCGGCTCGAGACGGGCGCGGGCCTGATCATCGCCCGGTCTTCGGGAGAGGCCCGCATCACCCTCACCATGCCTCCGGGGACCTCCCGGGTCGACGTCGCCGAAGTCTCCTACGAGGGCAAGCGGCTCCAGGTCCGTACCGTGACGGCCGGAGGCAACGTCTTCGCCGCGGTTTCCGCGGCCGAGCTGGAGTTGGAGGTCTCCGCCGCGGGAGCGCGCGCCCTCACCGAGCATGGCTCGGCCCTCCTCGGCACCCTCCGCGCGGGCCCGGCGCGCCCGCACATGCTCCTGCTCACCACACCGGTGACCTCCGCGCGAACGACCAGCGCGGTGGTCTGGGGCGACGCGGTCCTGCACATGGGGCCGTGCGGCACCGGCACGTGCGCTCGCTGCAGCCTGGCGGTCGAGGACGGCGACGTGGTTCCGGGCAGCCGCCTGGCAGCCTCGACGTCCTCCGGAGTGGTCTACTCCTCCTTCCAGCGCGCGTCGCAGTGCTCGCCGGGCGGGCGAGGCGCAGTCCCCATCCGTACCCGAGGCGCGGCGCCTCGGCGCGGTACTGGACCTGGCCTTGGCCTTCCTCCGCCCTGAGAGATCCACATCGTGCTTCCGACGATCAGGGCGAGTTCGTACCTCTCGGCGCTGGCTGGTGCGGCGATCGCGCCGGCTGATCGGAAGGAGGGGGGGCGAGCCGCTGTCCGTGCCGCCGTTGCCAAGGAATAGTGCGTGCTCCGCCAACGACTTCCATGATCCGCCGTGCGTAAGCTGCCCACGTCGACCGCGACGCCGTCTGCTCATCGAGCTTCAGGACGACGGCTTCACCGGACACATCGGAGGACGCATGCGGCCACGCCTCAAGAACGTCGCCTGGCAACGGGTGGGCGATGAGCTCCACCTCGTGTACGACCTGCGAGACCGGTTGATCGTGACCGACCCCGGCGGCCAGGTGGAGAAGCTCCTCGCCTTTCTGCGCGAGGGCGGCCGCACCGTCAGCGAGCTCGCCGACGACCTGGCGCTCCCCGTCCAGGACGTGCTCGGCGCGATCGAGGCCCTCGACGCCGAGCGACTGCTGGAGGACGGCGATCGGCTGGGCGTCCTCGACGCCGCCGAAGCCGAGCGCCACTTCAGCAACCTGGCCTTCTTCGAGTCGTTCGGCACGCTGACACGCAGCCGCGAGGACCTGCAACGCCGGTTGCGCGAGTCGCACGTGCTCGTGCTCGGCACCGGCGGCCTCAACTCCAACACGATCCCGCATCTCAGCGGGCTGGGCGTCGGCAGGATGACGCTGGTCGACAGGGACACCGTCGACGTGCGCAACTTCGCCAGGCAGTACCTCTACCGCTGGGAGGACGTCGGCGCCAGGAAGGTCGAGCGGGCGGCGGAGTGGGTGCGCGCCTTCGACCCGGCCATCAAGGTCCAGGCGATCGACACGGGCATCGAGAGCGCCGAGCAACTGGCCGAGCTCCTCGACGAGACGCGCCCCGACGTGGTCGCCTCGGGGATCGACCAGCCGAAGGAGGTCGACCTCTGGGTCAACGCGGCCTGCGTGGGGCACGGCGTGCCGTTCGTACGCGGCGGCATCACGGTCACCAAGGGAATCGTCTGGTCTGTCGCGCCGGGGGAGAGCGCCTGCAGGGGCTGCGTCCCCGCCGATCCGACCAGGCCCGAAGGCCACGCCGACCCCGACGAGCCCGCACTGAGCGCCGAGATCGCCGCGGCCCGCCTGTTCTACAGCAGGCCGCAACCCAACCGCGGCATCGGCCCCGTCGCCGGTCTGCTCGGCGCGCTCGGCGCCTTCGAGGTGCTGCGCTACCTGACCGGCTTCGAGCCACCGGCATACGCCG
This sequence comes from Nonomuraea sp. NPDC001684, assembly GCF_053596515.1. Lineage (NCBI taxonomy): Bacteria > Bacillati > Actinomycetota > Actinomycetes > Streptosporangiales > Streptosporangiaceae > Nonomuraea > Nonomuraea sp. NPDC001684. The sequence goes on along the minus strand of NZ_JBSFGJ010000070.1, from coordinate 10,074 downwards.
GCCGGCCACTCACCATCGACTTCGCCGGCGCCTGCGCCATGAGTCAGGCCGAGTGGTCTCGCAATCCCGAGTGTGCGACCTGCGGAAGGAGTTGACCACAATGAAGATCGAGATCGTGCGGATCGAGAACACCCGCCTGACCGGACTGAACACGCCCGACTCCTGACCATCGCGAGCGCACCCCGGCGTCGGTCGGGGTGCGCTCTGCCTCTGTCGCTCCGCAAGCTCCAGGAGGACGGATGTCCGCCATCGTTGACCGGGACCTGCGCGAACGGGCCGCACGGCTCACCGTCGCGTTCGACGGTGACGCCTGGATCCTGGGCCGCCCCGACCTCGGAATCTTCGTCGCGGTGCCGGAGCCGGGGGCGGTGTTCGTCACCACACTGCAGGACGGCGGGTCGGCCGCCGAGGCCGCGAGGCGGGCGAGCGAGGTGGCGGGCGAGGAGGTCGACGGGGCCGACTTCCTCGACGGTCTCACCGGCGCCGGCCTGCTCGACCCGCCCGCACCGCTCGGAGAACGAGCCCCCAGCGGCTGGATCGAGGGACTCGGCCAGGGCACGGCGGCCAGATTCTTCGGCAGGACCGCCTGGACGTGCTACGCGGCGGCAGCGGTCTTCGTCGTGACTGTCCTGGCCTTCACACCCGAGTTGCGCCCCTCGTGGAAGGACGCCTGGTTTCTCCCCAGCGCCGCACTGTCGATGCTCACCTACCTGCTCGTCGACATCGCCTTCAGCGCCCTGCACGAGGCATGGCACTGGGTGGCGGGCAGGGCGCTCGGCGTCCCCGCCACGTTCAGGGTCAGCTATCGGGGCCTCTACATCGTCTTCGAGACCGACCTGACCCAGATCGTGAACGTGCCGCGCCGCCGCAGGTATGGGGCCTATCTGGCGGGCATGGCCATCGACGTCGTGGTCGTGGCGACGGCGTTGGGGCTGCGGCTGCTCGACAGGGCCGGGGTGCTTATACTGCCCGAGACGCTGAGCGGCCTTCTCGGCGCGGTGGTGTTGTATCGGCTCGTCGGGATCGTCTGGCAGTGGGCCGCGGTGCCGATGCGCAGTGACGGCTATGCCGTACTGGCCAACGCGTTGCGCTGCCACAACCTGTACCGGGTCACGTGGCTGACTGCCAAGGCCGGGCTCTTCCGGCTGCCTCCCGCCGAGGCGGCCGAGCTGGCCTCGGCGGGCGAGCGTGATCGGCACGTGGCACGCTGGTTCGCCCTGCTGTACGTGGCGGGGGTCGTGGCCATGGCCGGCATGTTCGTGCTCGTGGCCCTGCCGCTGCTGCTCGCCCTCGCTCAGTGGGGCTTGGTACAGCTGAGTGCCGGCACCATGGGTTCGGCCGCGTTCTGGGAGGCGCTTGCCGTGACGGCGTACGTGGCGACACAGCTTGCCCTGCCCCCGCTCCTCGCACTCAGGGAGCGCCGCCTGCGGAGGTCGGGCAGGCTCCTGTGAGAGGTGCTGCAGTGACGTCGTCATCTCGTCTATGAACGGACATGGCGGATGCCCAGAAACACGTGCAGCGACTGCTCGACGAGTTGGTTGCTTCTAGACGGGAGACCGGCGTCCAGGTGGCCGCCCGCCTGCACGGCGAGCGGGTCGTGAACACCGGCGCGGGCCTCGCCGACCCGTGCGCGGAGCGGCCGGTGGACGACCGAACACTGTTCCACTCCTGGTCCACCGGCAAGGGACTGACTGCGGCGGTCGTGCACGTGCTGGCCGACCGCGGCAGACTCAGTTACGACAGGCCGGTCGCCGAGTACTGGCCGGAGTTCGCCGCGCACGGCAAGCAAGGCATCACGCTGGCTCACGTTCTCGTCCACACGGCGGGCGTGCCCAGGCGCCGGCCGGAACCACGCCGGGCGACCTGCGGGACCGGGGGAGCATGTGCGACCGGATCGCCGACCTGGCGCCGCTGTGGCCCTGGGCACCGTCACCGGATACCACGCGCTGACCTTCCGCTACATCCTCGAGGAGGTCGTCAGCCGCGTTGCGTTCGTCAGACACAGTCTCACCGCTTCACGGACTTTGATCCAGATCGGCTAGACATCAACGAATCACGGCGGGCTCGGTCAGTTCGGGTTCTGCCCCTCTGAGCGGTGCCCGGCCTGAATGGCGAGGGTCTGGGCCGGGCTCGGGATGTCGGGACGTGACTGTGCGGCTGCCCTGCGCCCGCCCGGTTGGCGGGACGATGAAAGCGACCTCAGTGCTGTCTCCGAGGACACCAGAGCTGCGAATCGTCCATGCAGCTTCGAGGTCAGCGCGAGCGGAGAAAGGTCAGTGCGGCGAGCACTCTGCGGTGGTCGTCGGCGTCCGGGCCGAGGTTCAGCTTGGTGTATACGCCGGTGACGTGCTGGCCACGGCGGCCTCTGACACATACAGGCGCTGGGCGATCGCACTGTTCGACCGATCCTCGGCAACCAGCGCGAGCACCTTGCGTTCGCGTGGCGAGAGCGCGCGCGAGAAGCCGCTGTGGCGGATGCTCCACGAAACGGCGGCCAGAGCGGCTGAGATCCTGGCGCTGAACGTCGAGGACCTCGACCTGGAGCATCGCCGCGCCCCGGTCCGGTCCAAGGGCAGCTCGATCGAGTGGGTGTACTGGGACAGCGGCACCGCCCACCCGCTGCCACGCCTGCTCCGGCTCCCGGACGGCAGCACGCGCACGCGCGGCCCGCTGTTCCTGTCCGAACGCCGCCCCGCCCGCGCCCGCCGCCCGGCGGCCGCCGACATCTGCCCGCACACCGGCCGCGCCCGCCTGGGCTACGACCGCGCCCGCGTCCTGCTGGACAAGCACGCCGGCCTCGATCTGCACCAGCTGCGCCACAGCGCCGCCACCCACCTCGGCGAGGCCGAAGTCCCCCTGCAGCTCATCATGGGCAGGACCCGGCACAAGGACCCCCGCACCGCCATGCGCTACGTCAACCCCGGCCCCGAGGCCATCGCCAAGGCCACCGAGCTCCTGGCACCCCGCCGCCGCACCCATGCTCGGTTCGCGTCTTCGCCCGCCGCCCGTAGGACCGCAGTCCGGCTGGGTCGACGGCGAGTTGGTCGGCCAGCCTGGCCACCGCCACCGGCGGCGCCGCCGACACTTTGTCCGGCACGAATCCGAGCCACGGCAACGTGGACAGGGCTACGGCCAGCCCCAGCCGATCGGCCGGACCTCGGCCCGGGCCGGGATCGACGAACGCGACATCAGCTGATGGCAGGGTGAAGAACCGAAACAGCTCGTCTCGGCCGATCTCCGGGAATCCCCGCAGCCGCTCCAGCTCCTCATCCGCGAACACCTGCGTCGCCAAGAACGACCTCCAGCCAGCCCCACAGATACCAAGCCCAGAAGCCTACTCGGCTATATCCGCCCGATTTTCGGCCGTTACTACTGAGACCCCTTCGTGGACCGGGGCTGCTTTTTGAGGGTAGTTAGTGCTGAACGCACACTTCATTGCCATGGAGCGCAACGGCATTCGATCGGCTGTCGCCGACCTGACGATCATGTGATACTCCGCGCATGAAGCGCGCGGTCTTAGCGGGTCTGCTGATACTTCTCCTCCCCGCCGTCGTTCTCTCCCGCCCGGCTCAGGCAACAAGCCTCTTCGGGCCGAACGAACGGATCGTCAGCGCCTACCAGGCGGGCGAACTGTCGGTCGACGACATGATCAGGTACGGCGTGGCGTCGGTGACCGCCCCCGAGACGGTGCCCGCGCGGCTGCGCCCGACCGGCCCGCTCTCGACGAATGCCGAGACCTATCTCACCTACCTGTCAGCGATGTCGGCGAAAGCCTCCGGCGCCGCCAAGCAGGTGCTTTCACCCCCGGGACTGCGAAGTACCGGGAATTCCTTCTTCGACTGCGCGCACGACGAGCCGTACCGATTCCTGAGAAAGGACTACCACTGCTGGGCCAACGTCGATAACTTCGTCATCTTCTACAACCTCGACACCGGTGGCGGCGGCGTGCCTCCCACGCCTGCCGAGCCGAGCGGACGCCCGACCGCGATCCAGAACGCGGTCGACGCCGTCTCCATCGCGGCCAGGACATATCGCTCGATGGGATTCGAGATCTCCGACAATCCGGCGGTGCCGCACGCCATCTTCTTCGGCACCGACCAGTTCTGCGACCCCGTGCTCGACAACCTCTGCTCCCCCAAGTTGAGGAATCCGTTCGTCCTGCCGATCGGCTACAACTTCCTGCCGACGATCTTGATGCCGTCGAATCCGGTGTACTACGACTATCTGCCGCGCCACGAGCTCTTCCACGTGTTCCAGTACTCCTACTGGAAGGCAGGAAAGGTGGCTCAGGACTTCTTCCGCCAGTTCATCGACACGGACGCCTTCGGGTCGATGAACTGGTGGATGGAGGCGACCGCGGAATGGGCGGCCCATCAGACCTACCTCCGCGCCCCCTCGCACGTCCCCCATCCCTCCCAGCGCGACATGTACGCCGATCACGTGGATGACTTCCTGGCCAAACCCATGCTGGCGTTGAACGGCTGGGACGGCCTGGGCGGGCCACGCCAGTACGGCGCCTTCCTGCTGCCCCTCTACCTGACGGAACAGGTCGGCCCTGACTTCGTGCGGAGCACCTGGGAGCAGATCCGCAGCGCGGGCTCCGCCCCCATCACCGCCATCCAGGCCTCGCTCGGCGGGCGCGACTTGCGAGTGCTTCTGCACGGCTTCGCCATCGCCAACTACCGCCTGGCCGCCCCGCAGTACGGCGCGGCGGAGAACGGCTATCGCGACCCCGACGTCGCCCTGTGGCGAAGCGAACTCGAGCAGGAGCAGGCCACGGAGGGCGACTCGCTCGGCGGCGCCCGCCCGATGAGGAGCTCGAACGCCGCGTTCGTCGGCTACAACGAGGTGGCTGGCGGCGCGCTGCTGCCGGGCGGCAGCTCCTACACCGACTTCACGGCCCAGCAGGGGGCGGCGCCGGCCACGCTCACGATCAAGGGCTTCAACGTGGCGCCCGGCCAGCCGGTGCCGCGCGTCGCGTGGAGCGTCCTGGTATGGGCACAGGCGGGAGAGGGGTCCGACACGTTGTCGGCGTACCCGACGGCGGAGTACGTGCGCTCACCCGATTCCACCGGGACGGTGGAGATCGAGAACTTCCGCTATCCGATGGTGGCGACGCTGGTCAAGACCCGCCTCGACCTTCGCACCTCCTCCGCGGCCGCGAGCAACGACTGGACCAACCCCTTCTGGAGCGTCGGCAACTACGTCCCGTTCCAGCGCCGCTCCTGTGCCCTACGACCGCCCGTGCTCGGGCCTCCCCAGCTGGACGCCTACCCGGTCGGCACGTTCAACGCCTACGCCGCCTCCACCCCGGACGGCTGGACCGGCGGCGACTCCACCTTCTCCATGCCCCTGCCAGGAGGCCGCACGCTCTGGCTGTTCTCCGACACCTTCCTGGGGCCGCTCAACGCCAACGGCACCAGACCAACGACCGCCAGGATCATCAACAACTCGTTCGTCCTGCAGGACGGGGACAAGCTCACCACCGTGCACGGCGGCACGGCCTCGGATCCCCGGGCGCTCCTGCCGCCGCCGGACGGCACGCACTGGTACTGGAGCGGCGACGGCTTCGTCACCGGCGACCGGCTGCAGGTGATGTTCAACAAGTACCGCCTCGAGGGCACCGGCCCGATGCCGTTCGCCTTCGACCAGAACGTGGTCGCTACGTTCTCGCTGAGCGATCTGACCAAGCCGAAGAGCGTCACCCCGCTGCCCTCGCGCGCCGGCGTGGCCTGGGGGTCGGCGATCCTGCCCGCGAGCCGCAGCGGCGACGGCTACACCTACGTCTACGGCGTGTCGGACGCGCCGATCAACAAGAAGATGAAGGTGGCCCGGGTGCGGGGCGACGACCTGCGCGTCGGCCGGTGGCAGTTCTACACCCCGTGGGGCTGGAGCGAGGTCGAGGAGCACGCCGCGGAAACGCTGAGCGGCATCGCGAACGAGTACAGCGTCACCCCGTGGCGGGGCCAGTTCCTCATGGTCAGCCAGGACAGCACGGAGGCGTTCAACGGTCTGATCAACGCCTTCACCTCGTGCGACCCGTTCGACGGCTTCACCAACAGGACTCCCGTCTACCGGATGCCCGAGCCCGGCCCGTTCGGCAGCTACCTCGACGGCGACGTCATCTCCTACAACCCGCACGTGCACTTCGAGCAGAGCACCGACGCCTCGCTGCTGATCTCCTACAACGTCAACAGCATGGACAACAGGGCCCAGCCGGACGCCGACCACTATCGCGACCCGAGCATCTACCGGCCACGCTTCATCCGGGTGGCGATCAGCTAGCCGTACTCGATCGTCGGGCGTCGCGCCGCTTCGCCGTACAGGCGGCGATCGCCAGCAGGACGAGTGCGAAAGCCAGGTAATAGGCCAGAGCCCACCACGGAGGCAGCGAAGAGGTCGAGGGCGTGAGGGCGGGCGGGGCCGGCTGGCCTGTGCCGGGATCGGGGGCGCCGATGAGGAACTGTTTGGCGACGTTGAAGGGCAACCACCGGTAGATCCCCGCCCCCACGCCGGGGACCGCCTGCACGAGCGACTCGGCGATCATGGCGTACCCCAGCAGCAGCATCAGGACGGCGGCGGCGTGCCTGACCATCGCCCCGACCGCGACCGCGATGACGCCGGCGAACGCGTAGTAGCCGGCGACGCCCACCACGGGGGTGTCATCAGTGGCGCAGCCACCCCGACCTGGTGTGGATGATCACCTCGCTGGACACCGGGTTCACCAAATCCCGGTCGAACCGGGCCCGCGCCGGTACGGGTGATCGCGGACATCGGCGCGCCGGCCTTGGCGGCGGAGGTGGCGCCGCCCGCGCGCAGGCCCTGGGCGGTGTAGGCCTCGGCGTGGTCGAGATCGGCGGCTGTGGCGGCCCGTTTGACGATCAGGTTGATCGACTGCGGGGTCAGCCGTTCACGGCGGCCGCGACCGGCAGCGGGATGGCCGCGCCCGGCGATGCGGCCGTGCCGGTCGATCGGGCGGAACAGCGGCCCGGTCGTCACGTCGGCGCTGGTCAGGTCGGCGAGCCATGCGCGGGTCACCCGGACGGGGCAGGTCTGCGGGTGCTGGCCGTAGGGGATGGCGACGATCTCGCCTCGGGCGTCCTGATCGGTCTTGCTGAACGGCACGTACAGCTCCAGGCCGTCGGTGGTGAAGGTGAGGTCGTCGATGTCGATGTCGGTGATCTCCGAGCGGCGGCCCATCAGGGCGAAGCCGAGCACGAGGACAGCGTGGTCACGGCGTCCTGCGGGGGTGCCGGCGGGCAGGGCGTCGACCATCGCGCGCAGCCGGTCGACGGTGATCGGCGGGGACTTGCGGGGTCGGTGGCCCTGCTGGGCGCGCTCGCGGCGGTAGGCGCGCAGGGCCAGCCGGGCCGCGGTGGTGGCGGGTTTGGCGAGCTGGGCGTTGGTCGTGGGCGGCCAGTACGCAGGCCAGCGCGCGGTCGATGGTGGAGGGGGCGTAGTGCTGGGCGGCCAGGTGGGCGACGTAGTTGGCCAGGGTCGCGGGGGTGGCGGGCAGCAGGGTGCGGCCGGTGGAGGCGCACCAGGTGGCGTAGGCGCCGAAGTCGCGGGCGTAGGCCAGGCGGGTGTTGGCGGCCAGGCCCTCGTCGACCAGCCGGGCCGTCCGGCCCTCCAGGAGGTGCTCATCCGGGGCGGGCGGCGCAAGGACGCGCTCCGGCAGCCGTTCGGGAGCGCCCATATGGTTTTCCATGATCAACTTCCTGGTTAGCGATAAGAGCTTATCGCTAACCAGGACGGAAGGCGGTCGATCTCCGGAGAGGAGGGAGGCCGGGCGGCGTCGGATGCGGGATCGCGCCACTGACGCCAGGTGGGAATCCCGCTGACAGCAGGCGAGAAACCCCAGGGTCAGTGTTCCTTCTCAATGAAGTTGGCGTGCGGTGGGGCTCTGACCTGCGGTGCGCCAAGTTGGATGAGACGACCGCAGCCGCCGCGTCTCACTCAAGTTGGCGCAAGCGACCGTTTCTCTCATCCGACTTGGCACACGATCACGGAACGGAAGAATTTGCCTCTGATGCAGGTCGTGGCCGGGAGGATGCCGGTTCCGCCCTGATGAGTGCGCTATGTCGCCGGGGCTGATCATCGCCATGCGTCACTTCTCCTGAGACTGCGCCAGATCTAGTGAGACGGGACAGTCAGAAAGATGAGAGCTCTCACTTTGAGAGTTCTCATTGTTCTGTCAGTACTGATTCTCATCAGGTTGTCAGTACGGCACAGCTGGAGCTTCACGGGAATCGATTCTGGCATCGGGATGGAGAAGCGGACGACCTGGAGTTTTACCACCCGGGATGTGACCTGCGCACGCATCGACCAGATGGTGCCAACCGCGCTGGAGCGCGGCGGCATCGCCCTGCCGCAGCGGGTGAGAACCATACTCACTCCAACGGCGAACGCGGCCGATCCGGTGTCACCGGCGGCTCTCCCTTCGCCGCTGGTCTCCGGATGTGCATCGCCGCCTGCCTGACCTCCAGGCCCAGCCCCTCCGAGCGGTCGGGGTGCGGCTTCGAGCCGGTCACTGTGTCAGCGTCTGGGCGAGCGGATCGGCGTGTCGCGAAGCTCCTTGCGGGAGGCGACGCCCAGTTTGGCGAAAACCTTGCGCAGGTGCCACTCGACGGTGCGGGCGCTGAGGTAGAGCTCGGCGCCGATCTCCGCGTTCGTACGGCCGTCGCGTGCCAGGCGGGCGATGTGCTCCTCCTGCGGTGTCAGGTCGTCCACGGTGTCGGCGGTGCGTTTGCGGACCTTCTCGCCGGTCGCGAGGAGTTCGTGGCGTGCGCGTTCGGCGAAGCCGTCGGCGCGCATGTCGACGAACGCCTCGAACGCCGGCTTGAGGTGGTGGCGGGCGTCGGCGCGGCGGCGTTCTCGGCGCAGCCACTCGCCGTACAGCAGCCTGGTCCTGGCCAGCTCGAAGGACAGCCGGGTACGGCTGAGCCGTTCGACGGCCTCGGCGTAGAACCGGTCGGCCTCCTCACCTTGAGTGACGAGGGCTCGTGAACGGGCTTCCAGGCCGCGAGCCCACTCCTGATCGGCGTAGGCGGTAGAGGTCACAAGGCGGGCTAGCGCGGTTTCCGCGAGCGTGGTCTCGCCGCTGCGCGCAGCCGCTTCGACCAGGTCGGGAAGAGCTTGCGCGGTGAAGGGGCCGAGGTTGCCTGCAGCGGCTCGTGCTGCGGCGGCCGTCGCCTCGGCGTAGTGACCGAGGCCCAGATGCAGCAGGGCGGTGGCCCGGTCGGTGAAGTAGAGCCCGAGCCCCTCTCCGCGCTCGGTCGCCTCACTGGCCGCCTCCTCGATGAGCGCCAGCGCCTCGGCGTCGTGTCCCTGGTAGGCGAGCAGGAACAACTCGCCGTAGGACACCCTGCGCGTGCCGGTGACCTCTTTGACGGTCGACTCCTCCGATCCCAGCTCCCGTGCGTGTTGCACATCACCGCGCCACAGCGCGATGACCCGGCGCACGTTGAGCGCGTTGGCGAGCGGCGCGAGCGCGCCGTCGGCGCGGGCGAGTTCGATGTGCCGGGCGTTGGCCGCCTCCCAGCGGTCGTAGTCCCACAGCGACAAGGCAGCGTTGGCGACCAGCACGCCGCAGTGCAGCCACAGCGTGGCCGGCACGTCGTGGTCGAGGAAGCCCGTGACGGCTTCGCGCAGCAGCGGGCGGCTCGCCGAAGGCCCGTCGGTGATGTGGGAGGCGAGGCCGTCCAGCAGGTGATCGGCGGCGCTCGCGGCCTCGGGCGGCGGTGGCGCCTGGCGGGCGGCGGCGCAGACGGAGGCCAGGTCGCTGCCGAGGTGGGCGAGCCCGCCCGCGACGAGGGCCGCGCTCCAGGCGTCGAGGTAGGTGTGCCGGGCGAGCCTGGCGTCCAGGGGTTCGAGCCGCCGGGCGGCCCGCAGCAGGGCGGCGGGTGCTTCCCTGCCGGAGTGGGCAGCTCGGTCGGTGCGGCCGCGGATCAGGTCGATCCTGGCGCTTTGCAGGTCGTCGGCGGGCAGGCCCTCGGCTCGCGCGAGCAGGCCGAGCGCGGACGCGAAAGCGCCGGCGTCGAGGCTGGCCTGAGCTGCGGCCAGCGTGCGCTCGAC